>JACCRY010000137.1 GCA_013813265.1 Parachlamydiaceae bacterium | reverse complement strand
TTTGTCAAGATCTGTATATTTGTTTTCACGGGATTTTGAGGTCATATTTGCTCCTTTGGTATCGATTACCAAAAGAGTTAACAAAATATGAAATTTTTTATCAAGTATTTCTAATTAAAAGCCCCTGTTCATTAAGGGTCATTAAGAATTATAACCACCCAGTTTACAATAGATTTAAATTTGCAGCAAATTTACGGATATTTAAGCCTATATAACCACTATTGGAGTGCAGCATGAGAGGAAACGAAGGTAGAGTTTATTTTTGTTTATTTGGGGATGATTTTGATCCAAATGAAGTCACTGAATTTTTAGGAATCAATCCCACGTCGATACAAATTAAGGGCGAGAGGGTTCCTAATATATTTCCAAAAGAGAGTTCGTGGATGCTTTCAACCGATAACATTGTGAATGATCTAGTTGACGTCTACACTTTGGCAACTTCAATTGTCAACGATCTAAAGTCAAAAAAAGACCTGATAATTGAGGCGAAAAAAAAGTTTAATGTATTCCCTATGCTTCAAGTTGTCTTATGGTTTTCGTTAAATGAAGAAGACTCCACCCCTGTCATTGGCTTTGAGGCAGATACGATCAAATTTTTAGGCGAAATAGGTGCATTTATTGATATCGATACCTACAGGCGAACTTGAAGTCATTTGAAAGGAAAAAAAGCTACTGTTTTTTATTGAGGTCTACTGCTATTATGTACGATCTGTAGCACCTTACGTGCTCTGTAAATTTGGAATTTAACAAAAAGATATTTAGTATGACAGGCGTTAGACATTTAGTTTTTATATTTATTTTTGCTTTTCTTGGAAACGCATGGTCTTCAGAAATCACTGAAATTACAAAGCCTGCTCAATCTATAGAAGAATTACAGACCCAACTTGAAAGTGTCCTTACGGATATGCATGTGCCAGGCATGTCCGTTGCAATTGTGGATCGAAATGGCCCAGGGTGGATAGCAGGCCTAGGTAAAGCTGATTTATCTAACGATCAAGTTGTAACTTCAGCAACACTTTTTCGCATTGGCTCTGTGTCTAAGGGATTTGCCTCCCTCTCTATACTCAAGCTAGCAGATGAGGGCAAACTTTCGCTTGAAGATCCCGTTAAAAAACTAGCGCCTGAGGTGTGGTTTGAAAATAAATGGGAGGAGAGCGATCCGGTGCGTATTGTCAATTTACTTGAAAACACGACTGGCTGGGATGACATGCATTTGCGAGAATTCGCTAAGAATCCTTCAATAATGTCCTCTTTGGAGACGCTTGATTATGATCACAGTTCGCGAATCTCTCGCTGGCGCCCTGGAACCCGCATGGCTTATTGTAACTCAGGTCCGGCCGTTGCTGCGTATATCGTGGAAAAAATTTCTGGTAAAAAAATTGAAGATTACGTCGGAGAAAACTTCTTCAAACCTATTGGAATGCAGACAGCAACATACTATCAACCGATTCAGGAATTAACCACAAAGCTTTATTATAATGATGGAAAAACACCACACCCTTATTGGAACCTACTTTATCGTTCGATTGGGGCTGTAAATGCCAGCGCAAATGACATGGCGAATTATCTTCTTTTTTACCTTAATCGCGGCAATGTGCATGGCACACAAGTTATATCCGCCGATAGCCTTAATAGAATGGAGGTCCCTAGTAGTACGTGGGCAGCTAAAGAAGGTTTACAGGAAGGATATGGCCTGAACAATTACTGTACCATTCATGATGGCTTTGTATACCATGGACATGATGGCACTGTTCCAGGTGGTCTTACTGTGATGAAATACATACCCAATGAAGGTATTGGCTATTTTTACAGCCTTAACGCAAACAATTATGCTGCTTTTGAGAAGATCGGTGAAATAATTCGTGCATATATCACCCGCGCAAAGCAAAAGCCGCCTATTCCTCCAGTGGTTTCCCTACCGGATGAAGTTAATGCTTACTCAGGTTGGTATGAGCCCAATTCACCTCGAATGGAATTATTTTATTTTCTTGAACGTTTGATGGGCTTGGCTTATTTTCATTTTGAAGACAACAAACTTTTCGTGAATTCTCTTGGCGAAATGAAATCCACATTTATTCCAGTGACTAAAACTCAGTTTCGATACGTTCCTTTGAATAAATCTCCCGATCCAGTGCCTTCGCTTACGTTGCTCACATCCAATCCTGAAGGACAATTTATTCAGCTTCGCTCAGGACTGATCACAGTAAAACGTATCCCAACATGGTTAGCAATTTTGGAGATGACCATGACTGGATTTGTTTTGCTTACTCTAATGTCGACGCTTGTCTATGCGCCATTTTTGATCTTAAAAGGTTTGAATAAGAAATATCGTCGTCCAGCAGAACGTCATATGCGCTTATGGCCATTGGTTGCAGTATTAAGCCTTTTAAGCATTGTTGTTATCTCCATGCAGTCCAGTGAGGCTTTTCTTTCTCGTTTGGCCAATTTATCTGCTTGGTCTTTTTCTTTGTTTTTAGCAACTATCGTTTTTGCTGTCGCATCCATTGCAAGTGTTATTGCTTTGTGGCGTGCACCTAAAGATGAAGTTCGTCGTTCCATTCGCGTATATTCAGCAATGGTTACTATAGCTCTGGTGATCTCTACAGCATACTTTGCATATTGGGGCATTATCGGCGTACGTACTTGGGCATAGAAAGGATTAAATTGAAAAAATTATTTTTATTTATTTATTTAATAATAGCAAGCGCCTGTTATGCGAAGAAATTACACCTTTTAAATTTACTGATAGCATACACCACTATGGAATATCGGCCTCTTCGCGAAACGCTCAATGGTGCGGGATCCATCCATTAAGACTTCAGGTTGGATAATGAACAGCTCTGTCGTTAAATCGGCCTTGACCCCACATCCGCTATCACTTCATGCAGGGCTTTTACGTTAATCGCTTCCGCGATCGAAAACAGATTATTAACCAGTTATTTGTTTTGGATTGTGGAAGCGATTTACCGTAAAAGCCTGCGTGCAGCAATAGCAGAATGTGGGATTGCATAAATGATTGCAGAGCCGCGGTAGCCGCATAGGCATCAA
The DNA here is from genome assembly GCA_013813265.1 of Parachlamydiaceae bacterium. Classification (GTDB taxonomy): domain Bacteria; phylum Chlamydiota; class Chlamydiia; order Chlamydiales; family Parachlamydiaceae; genus JACCRY01. Next base: position 214 of record JACCRY010000137.1, on the reverse strand, counting down.
GCTAAGCAACATGTTGATTATCAACGGGTTGCATCTGATAGTAGTTTTCTTTTAGCTTTACCCTCTCACGCATAGTCTTGCGTGATTTACTATCCTTCAAGAGTATCCTTGTAATGTCTTTTTCCATTTGCAGGAAAAAATTCTCTAAATTGTTCATGCTCATAGCTAAGCAAAACTTATTGCCTCTTAACATATACTGAATTAATTTAACTTC
>JACCRY010000124.1 GCA_013813265.1 Parachlamydiaceae bacterium | reverse complement strand
ATATAAATTCTGAACAACTTCCAACAGGTCTCCCCGACGACATATTCGATTCTTTGCCAGAATCTGTTCGTTACTATATTCGCTTTCTTGAAGCCAGCATCCAACGATTAGAAAAGCAAGTTCAGGAGCAAGCCCGAATAATTCAAGAACAAGCTGTAAAAATTCAAGGCCAAGCCGAAAAACTTCATGAACTTGAAGCCCGACTTTCTAAAAACAGCTCGAATAGTAGTAAACCGCCTGGTAGTGATGGACTAAAAAAAGATCTAAAACCACTAGCCAAAGAGGTAAATCCGGTAAAAAGCCAGGTGGTCAAAAGGGTCGAATAGGAAAAACTCTCGAACAAGTTGACTCTCCGGATCATATTGTTATTCACGCCCCAGATTCCTGCAAAAATTGTAGCCTCAGTCTATCTAACGTAGAAGGTGTCTTTTCTGAAGAAATACGCCAAGTCTTTGAAGTGCCAGAGCCGAAAATTGAAGTTACAGAGCACCGAATTGAGCTTAAAGAGTGTCCTTGCTGCGGTAAAATTTCAAAGGGTTCATTTCCTGAGAATGTTAAGGTTCCTGTGCAATATGGAGAACATGTACAAGCTTTGGCTACTTACTTTAAGAACCAACATCTTATACCGGCTGAGCGAGTTTGCGAAATTTTTGAAGACGTTTTTGGTATCTCGCTATCTCCAGGGACATGCTCAAAAATAGATAAAAAGCTATTCGTAAAACTTGAGTCTTTCGAAATCAACCTGAAAGCTTACCTAATAGCTTCAAAAGTATTGCACTTGGACGAAACAGGAATGAGATGTCAGAAAAAGCTTAACTGGATTCATGTTGCTTCATCTGAGACTGCAACTTTTTTCGGAATGCATGCTAAACGAGGTCAAGAAGCAATTGATGAATTCGATATACTTCCAAAATTCCAAGGTATAGTTTGTCATGACCACTGGTTCCCTTATTTCGCATATACTCAAGTCCAACATAGCTTGTGCAATGCCCATCATCTCCGTGAGCTGACTTTTATCCATGAACAGGAAAAGGAAGAATGGGCGGGAGAAATGAAGCAGTTTCTTTTAAAGTCTAAAAAGGTTGTAGAAGATAATCTTGCAGAGGGATATTTGCCTGAAGACCAAAAACTGTCCCTGAGACAGGAATATGCTAGAATCATACTTAAGGGCCTGAACTACCACTTAAATTTAACACCATTAGCAAAGAGCAAAAAAGGGAAGCAAAAACAGCGTCCTGGAAAAAATTTCTTAAATCGCCTTTCGGATAAGCTAGAATGCGTGTTGCTTTTCATTAATGATTTTTCGGTCCCATTTACAAACAATTTAGGGGAACGAGACATCAGAATGAATAAGGTTAAGCAGAAAGTGTCGGGTTGTTTCCGAACTTCGGAGGGAGGCAAAATTTTTTGTCGGATACGCAGCTATATTTCGACTGCGCGGAAACAAGGGTGGCGAATATGGGATTCACTTGTCGATGCCGTCAAGGGAGTTCCCCGATTGCTTCCAATTTCAGCCATCTGAATCTTTTTATTTTTTTCATCCCTATTCGCGTCACCATTTGCAGCAAACGTGAAGAAGCGCGTAAGCGCGACTTCACGTTTGCTGCAAATGGGGACGTGAATAGTTACGTTTTATCTTGGCATGACTGTTGGCAAATCAATAACATAGACTTGGAATGCCCAGTTTGTTCATACAAGCAAATTTTAGACTACACTGCATACTTAGATAAATCTTTCCTTATAAATTTCGGAAGTATTGGCCCGTTCCCTTGATCTTGAAGAAACGATTATTGTCGATTTGTTGTTCCCACGTGATCGGTTCAGCGTCCATTACGAAATCAACCATAGCTGGATAAATTTCTTGATTTTGATTCTTATTTATAATTTTGGTTCCTTTATAATTGTCCATTTTATACATATAAACATCATAACTTGACAGATCTTTATAAGGTGGAAATAACATTTTTTCTTCTTGGTTTCTGGCTTCTCTAATTTCATCCAGAATGCGAGTATCTTTAGAATCATTTATTTCCGTTCGAAAACCTGCAGCTGCAAAAACATACCCATTTGCATGAACAGAATCTACTGCTAATCTTACTTCAGGTTCACAACTAAACACTTCAACTGCAATTTGGGTAAGAAGACGCAAAATGGGTCGGTCACCAGTTAACCGGTCTTGACCAAGTGAATCTTCAACATTAAAACGCAAACTACGCCCTTCTTTGTAAAGCTGAGTAGGCTGTCCGGCCTCAAGTTCGGAAAAATAATTTAATCGCCATTTTTTATCTGTATCCTTATCCTTCCATTCTCTCACAAAACCAATGTGGCCCAAATTTTCTGTAGTTTCTTGGTTCTTGAGGTAGAAATAAGTACGCCCATAAAAGTCGTAGTCAAATCCCGAAACAATTTCTACAGGGATTTCTTTCCCGTTAAACATAATCTTTGTTTCACCAAATTTCGCCACTTTTTCTGTATTAAATATTTCCCTTTTCAAGCTATTTGTATTCATTTTTTCTGTGAGAGAAGAAATGTTAAAATCAAACGATGTAGAGTCAAAAAATGATGCAACCCAAAAAGCTAGTCTTTCGACATAAGGTAGAGATTGTATAAATTCTTCATATCTTGCTGCAGTTGAATTAAGAGCAGATGTAAAGAATTTTTTTTCGGTTTCTATAATTTTTAATCGCATGCATTTATTTCTTTTATCTTGCAATGGATGGATTTTATTTAAATCGCTTTCTGCAAATTCTGTTGAGATTTCATTATACAAACTAAAAAATTCATTAGATGTTTCTGATATTCTATTTAAATAGTCCCCTCTCCAAATCTTGTATTTTTCAGCTATTTTTTCGTACCAAGCGGAATTGTCGTTAAGATTGCTAGGGAATTTATCAAGAAGAGTTGGATAGCCATTTTCATCGAAATCGAGCACACCAACATCTCTATTTATATCTTTTTTCATCTCTATTCTGGCATCCCATGGAAGTCTTTTACTAACTACTATTTTCTCATTAAAAAGTTTTTAAATTTGTTGTGTTCTAAGACCTAAGTCTTCTATTGGAACATTTTTTTCACAATCAGCAATTGCCCCATACTCATCTAGAAATGTTTTTCTTTTGATGCGATCTAATCTGGATTGTGTTGGTTCATGATTTCGTATTGATGATTGGGTGGCTGAGCCATTCAAGAAATCATCGTTCTTTAGAAATTCAAATAAATAATTAGTTATGTCGTTATTTTCAAAAACAGCTAATACGCTCATTATTCGCCTCTCTTAAATTTACTAATTAGTTTAACCTGTATAATAACATACATTTAATAAAAAAGCAATACAATAGGTCCACATTTTGGAATTTTTTTTTGTCTTTTGCCGTACATCTTTTTACTTAACAGTTACTTCCAAGATTTGCATGAGACAACTCGTGAAGCGAGTTTGCATAAAAATAAAAAATAGACTCCATACCCAACCGCCATCGTAATGTCCAGTTACATGTAGCACAGGGCCAGCACCACATCGGATTCCAATCAGTCACACCTTTTTTCTTGCCGAATACCTCCAAAGTCGTTACATTCAATTTCGTTAACACAGCGAGTTTAATGAATCTATTCGCTCTCCTCAAAAGCAGGAGGGTACCAAAAAATTAAGTAAACAGTTAAATGCCAAAAGGTAGAAATTCCATGAAGAACGAAGATCAAGTCGATGTAGAAAAGGATGCCTGCAAAGAGATGTCTCAATGCAATAACGGAAAATGCCGAATCGATCCTGATCTCATACTACAGCTAGGTAAAATCGCCACAACAATTCGTGGTCTATCTATGGATGCTGTTCAAAAAGCTGATTCAGGCCACCCGGGTCTACCCATGGGATGTGCTGAGGTCGGAGCTTATCTCTACGGCGTTCAAATGAAGCACAATCCTAAAAATCCAAACTGGTTCAACCGCGATCGCTTTATTCTTTCTGCAGGGCATGGGTCCATGCTTCTATACTCTTGCCTACATCTTGCAGGTTTTAACTTAAGTCTCGAAGACCTAAAGAATTTCCGACAATTACACTCAAAGACGCCTGGACATCCCGAATCTTTGGATACTGAAGGAGTAGAAACCACTACAGGTCCTTTGGGACAAGGTTTAGGCAATGGTGTTGGAATTGCATTAGGAATGAAGATGCTAGCAACTCGATTTAACACCCCAGAGCATAAAATCGTAGACAATAAGGTCTATGTACTCATGGGTGACGGTTGCATTATGGAAGGATGTACAGGTGAAGTTTCCTCATTAGCCGGTCATCTTAAAATCGATAACCTCATCGCCATCTATGATTCTAATAATATCTCGCTCGACGGTCCTTTAAATCAATGTTGCTCAGAAAATACGCGCATGCGCTATGAATCTTATGGGTGGGAAGTTTTTGAAGTTGATGGAAACAATTTAGAAGCTGTTGCGGCTATCTTTTCCCGAGTGACCATAAAACAAACACGTCCTCGCTTGATTATTGCGCATACAATTATCGGCAAGGGTTCTCCTCATAAAGCTGGAAGCAATACTGCACATGGATCTCCACTCGGTGTTGAAGAAGTTAAAGAAACTAAAATTGTCTTAGGGATACCTGAAGAGCCCTTTTATGTACCTCAAGCTGTTACCGACTTCTTTTCAAAGAAAATATCTCAAGACTCTACCCTAGAAGATGACTGGAATAAACTATTTGAAGCTTGGGGAAAAGCGAACCCAGAAAAACTTAAAGAATTTGATTCAATTGCTCATCATCATGTTCCAAATGATCTTGAGGAGATGCTTCAAGCTCTTCCAATAAAAGTTCCAACTGCTGGGCGTAAAGCTTCAAATGAAGTGATTGCAGCTTTAGCAGAAAAGCTTCCTTGGCTGATTGGTGGCTCTGCCGATCTCTCTGTATCTGATCTAACGATGATGTCAAAATTCCCCTTAATTTCCCCAGGAAATTTTGCAGGACGTAATATCAAATTTGGTGTCCGTGAATTTGGTATGGCTACAATGGCCACAGGTTTAGCTCAAACGCACATGTTTGTCCCTTTTATCGGGACTTTCTTGACCTTTTCTGATTACATGCGCAATGCAATACGTCTCGCGGCGCTTATGAAAGCTCATGTCATTTATCAGTTTACTCACGATTCTATCTTCTTAGGCGAAGATGGGCCAACACACCAAGCTGTTGAACATTTTGCTGCTCTCAGGGCAATTCCAAATCTACATGTGATTCGTCCTGGTGATCAAAACGAAGTCAAGATGGCATGGATTGCAGCCCTTAACTATGTAGGTCCCACTGCTCTTATTTTATCTCGCCAAAGCCTTCCAGATCTGGAAACCACTAAGCGTCCTTATTCAGAAGGTATGGCACGAGGAGCTTACATTTTGAAAAAAGAAAATGGAGCAACGCCCGATTACACCCTCATTGCAACTGGCTCTGAATTGCATCTTGCAGTTGATGTTGCAAATGAGTTGGAAAAATTAGGGAAATCAGTCCGCGTAATTTCTATGCCTTGCTGGGAGCTTTATGAAAAGCAAAATCCTGAATACAAAGAAAGTGTTTTGGGTGGAAACCTTGGTAAACGTGTAAGCATTGAGGCCGGAGTCGAACAGGGTTGGCATAAATATATTGGAATGGATGGTATTGCGATCTGCATCGATACTTTCGGGGCTTCCGCTCCACAAAGTATGCTTGCGAAAGAATTTGGCTTTACCGTTGAATCTATCCTTGAGCGTATCTTGTGAATACCTTGCTTTTAGATGCCCTTCATTGCAAAAACCTGTCGCGTCCACCCATTTGGGTCATGCGACAGGCAGGACGCTATATGGTGGACTATCGAGCTTTAAGAGCTAAATATTCTTTTTTAGAAATGGTCCATAACCCTGAACTGGCTGCTCAGGTAACTCTTTTGCCTGTTAAGCAACTTGGCGTCGATGCTGCAATCCTTTTTTCTGACATTTTAGTTCTTTTAGAGCCTATGGGCCTAAAACTTCGTTTCGACGAGGGAACGGGTCCACATATTGAAAATCCATTGAAAAATGCTAAATGCCTTGAAAGGCTCCATGATCCTGACATTTCACATTCTCTATCTTATGTCGGACAAGCTATTCAAGCTGTTCTGCCAGAGTTAAATATCCCCCTGCTCGGATTTTCCGGAGCCCCATTTACTCTAGCAAGCTACATGATCGAAGGAAAATCAAGTCGTGATCTTCGAAAGACAAAGCAATGGATGTTCGAAGACCCGGACAGTTTTCACCTTCTTTTAAACATAATCGCAAATCATACGATTAAATATTTGACACTTCAAGTTGAGGCCGGAGCCCAAGCGCTTCAAATTTTTGACTCCTGGGCCAACTATTTGGGGCATGCTCAATTTCGAGAATTTTCCCTTGCCTATCTGAAAATGATTGTGGATGCAATGCGACCCAAGGGAGTGCCGATTATTCTTTTCTGTAGAGGGTCGTCTGTTTTTGGTCCTGAACTTGCAAGTGTTCAGCCCGCGGGCATTAGCCTTGACTGGAATTGCAACATTGCTGCAATGCAGAGTAAGATCCCGTCTGGAATAGCGGTACAAGGAAATCTGGATCCGGATGTTCTTTATGCTCCTCAACATGTCATCAAAAAAGAAGTGTTAGGGCTCCTAGATAGTATGCGAGGAAATCCTGGATATATTTTTAATCTTGGGCATGGGGTTCTTCCGGATATACCTTTTGATAACGTTAAATTTTTAGTTGATACGGTTAAATGTTACAAAAGCACACTGTAATTATTGGTGCCGGCATAAGCGGTCTTACTCTTGGTTGGTCTTTGAAGCATCAGAAAAAAGATGGAAACAAGCTAACTATTTATCAGAAAAAAGATGGAAACAAGCTAACTATTTTAGAATCCAGTAAAAGACCCGGAGGATGGATTCAGACCAAAAATGAAGATGGCTTCCTCTTTGAACAGGGCCCACGCAGCTTTAGATCTGGAGGCACCGGTATAGCCACCTTGCAGTTAATTGAACATTTGGGCCTTCAAAATGAGCTCCTTTTTGCTAATAAAGCGGCAAAAATACGCTATATTTATACCGACAACAAACTTCAAAGCCTACCAACCGGCTTACTATCGACATTATACTCCCCTTTTTTCTTCAAATTCTTAAAAGGGCTTTGGACTGATTGTTTAGCAGCAAGATGCCAGGAGGACGATGAAACGATCTATACTTTTGCAAAACGTCGTTTTGGAGCACAGATGGCAGAGCTTTTTTTCGATCCACTTATTTCCGGTATTTATGCAGGAGATATAAAAAAGCTCTCGTTAAAATCATGTTTTCCAAGTTTACATGTGCTTGAAAGTCAGCATCGGTCTCTTTTTTTTGGAGCATTATCAAAAAAGAAGCCCCCCTCAGTAATGGTAAATGAAAAACCTTTAAGTTCATTTGTGGAACATGCATCTCGACAAGGGATCTTCACTTTGCGTAATGGAATCGAGACCCTCACTGATAAACTCGCAGAGAATCTTAAGGAAGAATTAAGGCTTGATTCTCCTGTTAAACGACTTACTTTTGAAAATGGAAAATCTTGTATAGAGCTTTTAGATGGACAGCGAATCATCGCAGATGAACTCCACTTAGCAATTCCACCGAACCAACTGGCCCCTCTTTTCAAAACAAGCTGTGAGACAATTTATGAACAGCTGAATTTATTTGAGACAGCTTCTATTTCAGTTATTAATTGTGGATATCACTATCCTGTCCTAAATAAAAAAGGTTTTGGCTATCTTGTCCCCTCAAAAGAAAAACAGAAACTTTTAGGAGTCGTTTGGGACTCTTCAGCTTTTCCAGAACAAAATGCTCATTCGCAGCAGACTAGACTAACAGCTATGATTGGGGGAGCGCATTTTGCTAATTTTTCTTCCTTTGATGAAAGTGCTTTAATAGAATTGGCGCTGAAAGAGCTTCATTGTCATCTAGGAATTCGGAAGAGACCTGATTGCATTTTGTTCAAACGAGCACATGAAGCAATCCCACAGTACACGGTAGGCCACACAGCTAGAGTAGCAGTGTTAAAACACGAACTCAAAAAACTTCCAGCTAAAGTTTCAGTTCTAGGAAATGGTTACCATGGGGTCTCTGTCAACGATTGCGTTGCATATGCAAATGTAACAGGGCACTGTTCAGAGCTGTAAGAAGTCTGTAGACATTATAAACTAATCATTTGATGCATCTAAAATCTATAAATTAGTAGTCAACATAATCTTGATCAAGTATCATATGCTTGGTTACGCCCCTTTAATAGCATAAACTAACTAAAAATTTCACTAAAGACAAATAAGCATGTTAGTTTTTTTTCAAAATGATTTTGATGTATATATTGGGATTGGGGTGGGTAACTGGGAATGCGAAGGAAAATTACGCACAATGATTTTAATTCCTAGAATAATAAGTGATGATTCGTATTGTGACATTAAGATTGCATGCCATGAAGATTCAACACTGTCAATTGTTAAAGAAGCTTTAGCAGGTTGGAGTACACCCCAAAAAAATGGTTTTGGTGAGAATGCGGCTGGATATTGGATCAATAAATCTACTGCAGAAGATTTGTATTTGGTTTGGGATGATGGATTTAAGAGGCATCCTGAACGATCTGCTAAACTGTTTAAAACATTTTCAACGCTTATTCATCATTACTCAGCGAGTGCTATCCATTTTTTGAGCCAATGGCACGAAGCCCAATATCAAGCAGAGCTAAAGATAGGGAAAGAAAGAGGGTTTGATCTCTCTTTGATTGAGAAAAAAAAATCAGTTTTTACATACGAAGTAATCCCAATTAAGTCTTAATTCTTAAGTGGTTAGTCTGACGCAAGATTCTTGATCTCATTTTGGATAGAAGCATGATAAATTCTAATCTCAGGAAGACTCCACTTGATCAATGCGGCACTAATAACCTCTCCAATTCCCTCTGAAGATACTTTTCTAGACCCTACAAAATTATCGTAAAAAATAGAGAACGCTTCTTCTTTAATGAGGAGCATTGTATGACCAAACCACTCCATTTTTACATTTTCCTTTGGATAAATGGCACGTAATACATATGTGTCACCGGGCAAATTATTTACCAAAGAGATAAAACTTGAAGAATTAAAATGAATTGAAGGAAGCGACATCGTTGGGGTTAAAGGGGTTAGTTGTATTCCATAAAAGTTTGCCAGAGATTGAATTTTCTGCTCTTTAAGAAAATCACTGTCTAAATTTAAAGCTTCTTCATGGATCCCAATGGTGTTAAAAGCAGCTTGTCGGGAAACAAATGTCGTTGTATTCTCCCCATAATGCGAAGCAAACCCCTTAAGAACATCAAGGCGGACATCAGAATCTTGAAGATGGCTACATTTAACAAAATAACGACCTAAAAAATCGAGTGCCATTGCCGTACACGTTCCCCCATTATCGTAAGGGGTCAGCAAATTTTCATTAAAATAGATGGCTGAAGGGCAATTCGTTCTAAGTTCGGCAAGAACTTGTTTCGAATACTTAATATTTAAAATCCATTTGTATGTGAATGTACGTTTAAAAAGAAAATCAGATTCATTTTCCCCTTTTGTTTGAATTCTCTGCCAAGACAGAAACTTGCTTTGTAAACCATCGCAAGTTTCAACGTTTTGCTTGTTTAATGTAAAAAGTCCTTCACTTGAAAAACCTCCATTTAAAAACAATGGCAGAAAAAGTGAAATACAAAAAGTCTTAAAAAAAGGCATTCTTTCTATAATTCCGAATTTAAATATGCCTGTATTCCTTGAGCGATTCCCCAGGCGATCGATTTGATGTAAGCTGGATCTTTGAGCTTTAACAGTTCTTTTTCATTTGTTAAAAAACCACTTTCCACAAGAATTGCAGGCATTGTTGTTTTTCGAACGACAGCCAAATTTCCATGTTTAACTCCCCTTGATTTCGCGTCAGTTGCATCAAGGAGGTATTTTAAGACGCTATCTGCAAGTGATTTGGAGGCTGAAGCCCGCATCAAGTCATTGTCGGTACGGAAATAAAAAACTTCAATCCCTTCTGCATTGACACTTGGAGCCGAATTATAGTGAATGCTCACAAATAGGTCGGAGTTTCTAATATTTGCAAAACTTGCGCGTTTATCAAGAGGAACAAAAAAATCTTCATTGCGCGTTAGGAGTGTTCTATAGCCCATTTGATCTAAATAACCTTTCAAAAGCCTAGCGGTGACAAGGTTGAGGTTTTTTTCCTTAAAAGAAGGTTTTACAGGAGCTTCAGTTCCAAAATCTTTGCCGCCATGACCAGGATCGATTACAATAAGTTTTTTTTCTTTTGGCTGAGTGGCATTTAGAAATGGAAGTTCGCGGAAAATAATGGGTTGCTCCACGATCGTCTGAGGCTCAAAAACTTGGACAACTTCGATCCGACGTGCGCATGAATTGAAAGCCATTAAAGAAAGGACACTAAAGGCGCATGCAAGAAATGAAATGAATCTAGACATCTTAATCCTCTGTAACATTCAAGAGCTTCAGAAACTTAAGAACGTAGTATAGCATTTAGTACACTGTAAGTAAATCCTTACCTATAAAGCTGCGCGAAATTAACCGGGGTTGGAGTCTTGAACGAACTCAATATATACATATGGGACCATTTTTGAGATTTTAATCGCGGAGTGCTTTCGCCGGCAGTTTGGTGAGACCTTTCAGTGTACTAGCGTACTAGGGCTTTAAAACAATCTCCATTTCCGAGAAACCCGCACCTTCGGCAGCATTTTTAATTGCTTGGTATATCCCAAAATGGGCTTGCTTATCATGAAAAAGTTGCGGTATAGCTGTTGGAAACTGTGTTTTAGCTTCTTTTAACCGTATTTGCAACTCAGGTAAAGAAATCTTTTTTGCATTTAACCAGATTTCATTGTTAGAGCGCACTTGAATTGCGATCAAACTTGTTTTTTCTACCGAAAGCGATGTTTTATTCGGTCCCTGATTGGAGTCTGCCAGTGCAATATTGTCTAGTTCGAGTAATGGAGCAATCACAATGAAAATGATCAGAATTACAAAGACCACATCAATCAGCGGAGTTAAATTGACCGCTGGTTCTTCGGCTTCGTCATGAGTTATTTGGAGTCGAGTAAATCTGGACATTTTTTTCCTTGGCTCTAACCCTTGGTTTGCCCTTTCAGGACTATACCAGGGGAAACAAATATATCGCTCTTTCAGAGCTTTATTGAAATTTCTCTGTATGACCCACAGTTTGCCCCTTCAGGGCTACGCTATGGGCTTCAATCATCCTGCTCTTTCAGAGCTATCATAGCCTTCAATCGGTGCTGAAGGGATAGACTGAGAAAGCTTACAGTTCTACCGGTTGTTCATTCTACCAGCTCTGAAAGAGCGGAATATTTGTCTCCCCGGTTCAAGAACACCATGACATGGATAACGTACTAGCTCCAAGTAAAAGAATAACTACTTCTTGTTTACTGCGCTACTTGTTCTGGTGACAATAATGACATGCAATAACTATCAAGCTTTTGTAATCTTACTGCTTTGACAACCTCTTGAACATCAAAATCGGCGAATTGCTTTTTTTGTTCTTCGGTGCCGGGATTGCAATAGGAACTACCAGGTCATTCGAACATATCACTGATTGTACCCGAATCACATTCGGAAAGCTTGACCATTCTGCGCTGTCCAGGTGAGTGAAGCGTAAGACAGTATTTATTAAACTTATTCATTTGTATAGCTTGAGCAACCTTTTGATCGTCGAGTTCTGCAAACTGTTTTTTGTGTTCCTCAGTTTTGGCTTTATCATATGGGTTATCGAACATCTCACTAAGTATTTTGTCGTCGCACTCCGTAAGCTTTATGGCTTTATAAAGTAGTTAAGGAGTTTTACATATTGATCTTTACCGCTGATCTCCTCCTTCGGCGAAAAGGTTTATCCCATCGCGTCTGGAAGTCCTTTTGGAGAACATTTTGAGCATAAAGACCCTCTGCCCTCGGAGAATTTGGCAGAGGGGTAAGAGTAGATATAGGGGTCATAATAAAGCTATGCATACTTGCTTAAAAATTTTTGGACCTGTTCTGCATCTTGAGTGGGTTTCAATAGGCGTAATTTAGCTATACTGTTCGGGTCATTGAGATCTGTAGGATTTTTCCAGCTAGCATGGCCAACGATTAGAGCTGCAATGTCTGTACGTCCGAGAGAAATTGCGTAGAAAAGGGGGCAATGATTTGAGGCATCTACTAAGTTTACGTTTAGGAGAGGCCATTGGATAAGTTCTATAACCACAGACAAATATCCCTGCTCAATTGCAACATGCAAGGCTGTTTGTTTGTAATCTGTTGTTTGAGCATTGATATCGCCATTGCACTTTAACAGAAATTGAACCATATTTGGGGGTTTGGGGGCAATGGAACGGAAAACAGGGTTAAGCATTACCTAGCACTTCTTAGGGCACGTTTTCGTTCCATTGGCGTCACTTCCCCTAATCTACAGTTTCCATAAAGTAATGGCTGGGAATATCTTCGCCATTCCGCCTTCTCGTTAAAAGTCTTAAATGTTTAAGCATGGATTCGGCGCTTGGTTCAAGGCGCTGTGCAATCTTACTAAAACAAAACCATGTAAGTCCACTGACCGCAGTAATACATATGGAAATAGTTGGATTATAATCAAAAAAGGTGCTAGCAACAGAACTAACAACGCCAACAACAAAAACAGTTTTTCCGATTTCGCGAATTGCAGTTGACTGATCAGCAAGTTTTAGTGTCCATAGTTGATATGGACTTTCTGCATACATGTTTATAGATTGTTCATGGTACGAAGTGAAATTAATCATAGAAATCTCCTTTATTTTTTGTGTGTTTTATTAAGATTTTAATCATTTAAGCTTAAGTGTGTTTATGATTCGATACACTGTAGCTTCGCATAATCCGAGCTGTCTTGCAACTTCTGCTTTTGATACTCCACTAGTCACGAGGTGTATAACTTTCTTTTTTTGATCTTCATGAATTGATTTGCGACCTTTGTACTTCCCTTCGGCTTTTGCTTTGGAAATACCTTCTCGTTGCCGCTCCAACATAATTTCGCGTTCGCATTGTGCAATTCCTCCAAGGAGTGTCCATACCAAGATTGAGAAGGCGCAATCCAACTTTTTTATTTTCCAATTCCTGGATAATTTTCATTAGGTCTGATACAGATCGGGCTAAACGATCGAGCTTGGTAACAATCAATGTATCGCCTTCTCGGATAAACTCGATAGCAGACTGAAGCTGAGTCCTCACTTCAATAGACGAAACCTGCTCTCGAAAAATTTTTTCGCAGCCTGTTGACAAAAGTTCTTTTATCTGTGCCTCAAAGCCCGCAACTTGATCTACGGTCGAAGTTCTTGCATATCCAATCAACATTTGCAATCACTAGGGTTTAGATGTTATGATAGCCTTCCTATCATAATTCATTTTGAACTTTAATGATAGGGTTTTCAACGATTTTAATCTCTGTCTTTAGAGCTTGGTCTATTGATAGACCATTGGTAGGGAATTTGACATGCCAGTCACTTATTTGACTCAGGAGCAACGTGACAGTTATGGCAGTTACGCTGCAGCGCCTACAGAAGAAGATTTAGCCCGCTTTTTTTATATCAGCGATGATGACCACACTTTAATTAATCGGCGTCGTGGCAATCATAACAGACTTGTGTTTGCTCTACAGCTTACAACGGTTCGTTATTTGGGCACATTTCTCGAAGACCCTTTGGCTGTCCCAGATTCTGTTTTAAAGACATTAGCTAAACAACTAATAATAACAGATCTGGAAGGTCTTCATGCTTATCGTATAGGAGAACAGCGCAGGGAACATGCATTAGAAATTCGCACAAAATACGGCTATCGTAACATCACCGATGGTCATGTCGGGTTTCATTTAGTTAGATGGCTTTATGGACTTTGCTGGACTGGAACAGATAGGCCAAGCGTTCTATTTGATCGCTCAAAGAGTTGGCTGCTAACCCATAAGATTCTATTGCCTGGTGTCAGCACCGTTGAGAGGCTGATTTCACGTATTCGCAACCATGTTGAAAATCGCTTGTGCCTTATGCTTGTGAAATGTGTTACTGAAGAGCAGAAGAAACATCTAGAAATCCTATTGATGGTTCCCGAAGGAATCGGGTGGTTGCAGATCGTTTATCTAACAACTCTTCAATACGATTTGATGTTATTGAAGGCAAATCAGAGCTCATTTTAAGTCCTCTTGATAAATTAGAGGAACCGCCATCTTTGATAACATTGCGCAAGCTGATTTCTGAAAGGCTTCCGCGGGTGGACCTTCCTGAAATACTTTTGGAAATTGCTATTCGTGTAAAATTCACCGATGCCTTTGTCCATATCACAGAACGCACATCTCGCGCTGAAGAGCTCACAACAAGTTTATGTGCCGTATTGCTTGCAGAAGCCTGCAATACAGGGATAGAGCCTCTGGTTCGCAATGACACAAAATCGCTTAAGCGCGATCGTTTGTTATGGGTTAATCAAAATTATGTTCGTGATGATACCCTGAGCGATGCCAATGATCTGTTAGTGTCCGCACAAAATCAAAGTTCTCTTGCCAAACTTTGGGGAGGAGGAGAAGTTGCCTCAGGTGATGGTATGCGCTTTGTTGTGCCAATTAGAACAGTACATTCTGGACCAAATCCAAAATACTTCGGAGCTGGTCGAGGCGTGACTTGGTATAACTTGATTTCCAACCAATTTAGCGGCCTAAATGCGATCACAGTGCCGGGCACTTTGCGTGATAGCCTAATCCTGCTAGCTGTTGTAATGGATCAATCAACTGAGCTACAGCCAACTCAAATCATGACAGACACTGGTGCTTATAGTGATGTGGTCTTTGGATTGTTTAGACTGCTTGGCTACCGATTCAACCCGCGACTTGCCGACATAGGAGGAACGCGATTCTGGAGAATTGATCCAAAGGCAGATTATGGTAAATTAAATGCGGTTGCCAAACAACAAATCAATACGCAAAAAATAACTCAACAGTGGGATGATTTGCTTCGGCTTGCAGGATCTCTTAAGCTTGGTCGCGTACCTGCGACAGGCATCATGCGCACTTTACAGGTGGGCGACCGGCCGACACAACTTGCACAAGCGTTAGCGGAGTTTGGAAGAATCGAAAAAACACTACATACTTTGAATTATATAAATGATGAGAGTCGCCGTAGGACAATATTAAACCAGCTTAATCGCGGCGAAGGGCGTCATAGCCTTGCCCGTGTAGTTTTTCATGGGAAGCGGGGTGAACTTTATCAGAGGTATAGGGAAGGCCAAGAAGACCAGCTTGGAGCTCTTGGCCTCGTGGTTAACATTATCGTATTGTGGAATACCATTTATATAGACGCAATTCTTAGTCAGCTTCGTCAAGAGGGATTTCAAGTAAACGATGAAGATGCGGCGAGACTATCACCGTTGACCTATGAACACATCAACATGTTAGGGCGGTATTCATTTGCAATGCCAGACTCTGTTATCAGGGGAGAGTTAAGACCTTTGCGCAATCCGGCGTTAGAAGATTTTTAGGTTGGGGATTCTTGGTGGCAGGGTAGGTAATGCTTAACCCTGTTTTCCGTTCCATTGCTCCCAAACCCCCTATTTGCTTTGCCACCAAATTCCCGGTTTTTGCGGCCCAATGCATTGGACAATACTTAGAATTATCTACAATATCAGGATTAGCTTTATTTTTTAACAGAAGTATTACGCACAAATGTCCATACGCTACTGCTAGTGATAATCCCGTCCACCCTTCTGAACTTTTTTTGTTGACCGATTCACTCTTTTCCCAAATCCATAATTCATTGATAATTTTCTGGAGAAGATCGATATTTCCAGCTTGGCAGGCATGCCAGATGTCGTCAGGATCTTTTGTGAAGACTTCATCTCTAATTCCACCTGTTAGGTGGGCCTCAGATTCCATTCTTTGGAAATCTTCTGTAATGCTTGTTTTTAGTTTCAAAAGCTGTTCGTAGAGTTTTATTTGTTGATCTAGCCCCTTTTTGGTCTCATTTCTTAATTGATCCTAGTTACTCTTAGCATCAATGTTGAGTTGAAAGGTTTTGTTTATTTTCTTTTCAATATCTTGTGCAAAATCTCTGACGAGCTCAATTTTTTTTACTTGTTGACCATTTTCGATTAGACAGTTTCTCGCGGCTAGAAGGTTTTCAAAGCAATCTACAGGTTCATTGTTTGCTTTTTGAAGAGATTTTTGATAGGTTAAGTTCGCAATTCCAAAATCTCTCTCTTGGTAGTTGTGCGAGAAGCTACCTTCAGTAGCATTTTGTGTGGAAAAGGTTGTTCTTCATAGATTTATTTTGACATCTGTTCATTCAGTGCGATTGCTGAATTAAAGAAATTACGTGAAAATCATATTGCTCTTTTAAAGAATTGTAAAGGAAAAAAAGGTGTATCTTAATGAACTGAAGTACCGCATTCGTGGTTTAACCAATTTTGGTTCTATTTTTAAGGGTGTTTCTCTCGAGGCCCCTTTAGAGGCCTATTTTTGACGGCCATTATTTAAACATGCTTGCCACCTGCAGAAGTCGAGAGGAAACAAAACAATAACCCAAGGTTTCTGATGAAAGATGATTTTTCTATCCTTCAACCCGATAGAACAAGGATTCTCGGTTAACACTTGATAAATTTACCGTATTAAGGAATGCTAAAGTTTGCAACCCACTTTTTGAGTCAATAAATCCAGAGGTCTTTATGTCTTTCCATATGACAAATGTTACTGGACTCAGCACCCTCCCTTCTTATCACCTTGCTTCGGGCAATGTATCCGCTCAGAGATTTAGCATAAGCACCGACATTGCGAATAATTTGGGTTATGGGGTTGGGAAGATCGTCATAAACGTTTTAGATAGCTTCTGGAATACATGGCAAAAAATGTGGACCCCAGAGCTCTCCGCTGTAGAGATTGCAAAGCAAAGGAACTACGTGATCTATGAAGGCGGTCTGAGAGAATGTGTCAAACTACTCGGACCAGCTCTTGCCAAATTGCAAACAAATCCAAGCGATCGCGGTACATTATAAAAAGTGGAGCAATTGGCCGCGCATTTCGCCCGTTATTTAAAGCCAAGCGATGAAGGAAATCTGCGGGAGTTGCAAAGCAAAATTCTTAAGCCGCTGGAAGAGAGAGTCTCCACCTTAGCTCGTCTGCACATAAAAAATGCTCTCAGCAAGTTAATGCCCGTTTTATTCCGGGGAAACAATCCGATGAGTGAAAAAACGCAAACAGAGCTGCAGCTGGCCTACGCGCGCCGATCACAAGTCATGGGAGAACTTTCACGAGCAAAAGCCAAACATTCTCCACAAGAGCCGGCCCCTTCGAATTCACCCACTTTAAATAGGGCAAATGATTTTGAGATGATGGACTCTGTAAGAACAGATAACGGTTATTACTACTTTTGTCAACTCAATGGAGTTAGAAATTGTCTAAGTTATTTGGATGCACGTCTATCAAAGCTGTTTACAATTTTCCCAGGCGTTTCCGCTGAACCAGTCAAACCTGCTGAACACGAAGTTACTGTTCTTGCAAAGGATGATCAAAGTTTGGAAACAGCCCGAGTCAACTCGGCTTTTGTAGCCTATGTGACGATGGGGTGCTGCAAAGTTATCGCCATTGATACAGAAAGCAATAGCGTTGTTGCCAACATTGGGGTTGGTTGTGCCCCCTCTTTCATTGCAATCACTCCTAATAGCCGTTAC
Source organism: Parachlamydiaceae bacterium (assembly GCA_013813265.1). Lineage (GTDB taxonomy): Bacteria > Chlamydiota > Chlamydiia > Chlamydiales > Parachlamydiaceae > JACCRY01. Next base: position 49,622 of record JACCRY010000124.1, on the reverse strand, counting down.
GCCTATTACGTCTGTGGGCAAATCGGAGGCGGCGCTACCGGAATAAGCGTCATCGACACGTATAGAAATAGGGTCATTGCGAACGTTACACTTAACGTCAGTTATCCCACTGCCATTGCAATCACCCCTGATGGTCAATACGTCTATGTATCAAGCACTCAAGGCACCCAAGGGCCAAAATTTATCATTAGTATCATCGAGACTTCTAGCAACAAAGTCAAAACTACAATTCCTGCATGTGCTTCCGTGGCAAGTGCTCCCCTGGGAATCGCAATTACTCCAAATGGCCTATATGCTTATGTAACATGTCGTAGTAATCTTCAATTCAATTCAGTTAGCGTCATTGAGACGACGAACAATACTTTATTGACTACGATTGGCGTGGGCAATGATCAGGGTCCCTATGGAATTGCGATTACGACTGACGGTCTCTATACCTATGTGGCTAACTATGACGGCAACAGCGTCAGCGTCATCAACACTACTAGCAATGCAATTATAGCTACAGTTAACTATCTATGCGATAAAATTCATGGTTCTTCCCCCCAATGTATCGCGATTACTCCAAATGGCCTCTATGTTTATGTTACATGTACTGATGACGGCTCAGTTAGCGTCATTGAGACGACTAACAATACTGTCTTGACTAGGATCGACGTGGGAAGCGGTCTCAGCAGGGGAATTGCGATTACTCCTGACGGCCTCTATGCTTATGTGATAATTAATGCCAACTCCGTCGTCAGAAATTCCAACACCGTCGTCAGCGTCATCAATACGACTAGCAATGCGGTTATATCTACAATTAATTTCGGCAGGGATTCAGGATTAATCGGAATTGCTATCACTCCGACTAAAATTCCGATTCCAACTATTGCTCCAACTATTGCTCCAACTAGCACTCCAACTCGAACTCCGACTAACACACCAACTGGAGTCCCCACCCCTCCAACTAACACACCAACTAAAAAGGAAGACACCGGCTTAATTATTGGTCTAAGCTGTGGAGGTGTTATCATACTCTTAGTCGTGGGAGGGTTATCTTACCTATAGGCGGTTGAAGAAAAAAGAACCAGTAGCTCCTGAATTGAGTAGTTTGCTCAATCCGCCCTCTGAAAAACGAAAAATGATTCTCTTATAGGGTTTTCTTAGTCACGAGACCCTACTATGAAGAAAAAAGTAAACTCGAGCCTTCATTGCATTTTCCGAGATCGTCATAGACCATGTCGATGTTGTTTTGAATTGCTGCCACTTTGAGATGGTTATCTCCCAGCACATCTTGCCCAATTTTCAAAGCTTTTTTAAAAGATTCGAGCGCAGAGTTGAAATCTCCGCGGTTTCTATAGACCGCTCCGATATTGTTGTAGCTTGCGACCACATCGGGATGTTTGTCTCCTAGCTTATCGAGCCTAATCTCTAAAGCCTTTTGGTGATATTTGAGGGCTTTGTCCACTTTCCCTAGGCCGTAATAGACTTTGCCAAGAAGATTATAACAATTAGCTACATCGAGGTGATTTTCGCCAAATGCATGCCGTCGAATCTCCAATGCTGTTTTGCAAAACTTTAGTGCTGTGCTGTAATCTCCTAGGCTATTATAGCCATTGCCGATATTGTAGTAGCTTGTGGCCACATCAGGATGCTTGTCTCCCAGCATTTCACGTAAAATCTTTAAAGAATTTTTGTGAAACTCGAGAGCTTCATTGTATTTTCCGAGATCGTCATAGACCAAGCCGATATTGTTTTGAATTGCGGCCACTTTGAGATGATTATCTCCCAGCACATCTCGCCCAATTTTTAAAGCTTTTTTAAAAGATTCGAGCGCAGTGTTAAAATCTCCGCGGTTTCTATAGTCCGCACCGATATTGTTGTAGCTTGCGACCACATCGGGATGTTTGTCTCCGAAGACCTTGAGCCTAATCTTCAAAGCCTTTTGGTGAGGCTCCAGTGCTTTTTCGTAATCTTCGAGACTGTTATAGTCGTTGCCGATATTGTTGTAGCTTGCGGCCACATTGGAATGGTTTTCTCCATAGATCTGGATCTGAATCTTTAAAGTTTTTTGGTGAAATTCGAGCGCTTTGCCATAATCGTTTTCGAGGGGAATGCCTTTTTCTGTGGACAAGGTGCACCAAAAAGGGGCATTGGTAAGCTCTATCCCCTCTAATCGAAGAGGGCTGTATTTGTACTCGAATTTTTGTAGACAAGGAGCATCAAGCTTCAATACACGTAGCTCACTGCAATGGCTCACATCACAATGCTCCAATTTGGAGAATTTTAATAAACGTGAAAATCCGTAGGATAAGCCACTCATCTCCGTAAGTCCTGTACATCCGGCGAGGAGAAGAATTTTTAGATGAGGGCATTTTTTTTCGATGAGACGAATGGTACTGTTACCTATCTTGTTGCAATACCGAAGATCCAACAGCTCTATCCTCTCGAAAAGAAGAGGATCCATGAGAGTTGAGTTGAGTAGATGACTATGTTGCAAAATGAGAGCACAGAGGTTTTTTGAAGAAGACTGGGCTTGGTCAGTTAGAGCCCCAAGCACAAAGGCTTGTCTTGAGAGGTCTTGATTTAAATCCTTAAAATTGGCTTCTATCATTGTGCCATGATCACTGCTTTTCATAGTTACATACGAAGAGTTTCTTTCGAAAAGAGTGCTCAAAAATTCCGTTCGAGCCTTTTTGACAGAAAAGAGCTCGGCTAGCTCTATCTCTTTTATAGACGGGATTTTTCCTTGAGACGTCGCACGGTATTGGATGGATTTCATCGATTTTTCATGAATCCTTGAAGTCGACTGTTTCAATCGAGTTGGAATTTGGAGAAGCGTCTGAAAAACCGTAGGAAAATTGTTTTTTTCTATGATTTCAAGGTAGCTATCTCTTAAGAAATTGGTTCCATTAGAAAGGGTTGTAAAGTACCTCACATGCACATCTAAAGGAGCCTGGATGAGGCACAGATGAGAAGCGATCATTTTAATGAGAGGATCTGATTGCAAAGATAGGTTCTCTTGAAAGGCTATTTCGACCAAATCAACCTCGCTAAAAACTTCTTTAAAATTTGCTCGTCTGACAGGATCTACAACTTTTTGTAAGAGAGTATAGAGCGGACGTAATACGAGCCAGTAGCATTTTTCCAAAGCAGTGCGTTCCTCTAGTAAAAGAGTTGCAAAAGAGGGATCTGGTAGACAAGAGGCCTCTTCTCTCTGCTCTTTGTAGTACAAATGCAGGCGGATCCGGATCTTATAGATGGCGGCTACGCTCTCCTTGAGTAAAAATCTGCTTTCTAAAGTGAAAATCTTTTGGGAGACCAGCGCATCGATAATATCCAGCGTGTTGGTTTCTGCAATTTTGCAAAAGAGGGCCATGTCGCTGAGTAGGTAGTTTAGTACCTTGACATACTGTTCTTTGATATTCACGATGTCTGCTTGATCAAAGGGTTTTTCCCAACGTTTTTTGTAATCTGCAGCTTCAGCGGCAAAAAGAGTATAGGCTCGCTTCTCACGACAAGCTTCTAAGGGCGTCTCCAGAGCCTTCTGGTAATCCGCAAAAAGGAAGGAGTCGCTCTGGTAGAGGCTGATCGTTTTAAGGACGGTATTTTCTATAGTTTGGGGGTCGTCTACCGGATTATTCTGCAACTTGACCATGTTAAACGGAGTTTGGATGAGTCTCATATCTTGAGTGGGGCTATAATCGATGTGAAGGCCTGATGGGTTTTTGATATGGATAGAAGTAAATACGGGATTGTCTGTCGAGGTTTCTCCTAAAGAGGCGATCTGGATCTCGAGAATATGAACAAGCATTTTAAAAAAGGGGATAGCATCTTCTCGTTCAATAAGGATCAGGAATTCCAGGTCTGAATAGGGGCAGACTTCTTCCCTGCCAAGAGAGCCCATCGCACGAATGTCAAAATGGCAAGGAAGGCTATGCTTCATTTTGCTATAGGTGGAAGGCGGGGGGCCTAAGATAGCAAGTGCATCTTCAATGAAAACCTTGAAGAGCTCCCTAAATGCTTCCGTTGCACTTTTCTGAAAATCTCTGATGTTGCCTGTGCTCTGAAAGCTATTCCGAAATATCAAGAGCGCTTCCCAATATCTTTCCGTGGCCCTCTTTTCTGGTAAAGAACAGGGTTCGTTTAATCCGGCGAGGACCTGGTCCCTGCATGGGATGTATCGTTTTTTTAGTTCAGGGCTTACGTCAGAGAGGATAGTGCTTGCTTGTTTATAGAGGTTCTTAATGACCTCATGGTCCTTTTCCTCGCAGTAGAAACGCTTTAGAAGATTGATGCGGGTAATATGAGTCTCAAATATTTGAAAGGCAGAGTGATCGTCCGGACTGAGTTTCTGAAAAAAAGCGAGAGTCTTTTTAAAAGCATTCTCATGGATTAATAACTGTCGGATGATGGTCATAAACAGCTGAGAGGCCAATTGGTGGATGTTGCTCAGGTCATTGCAATGGTGGGCGATCTGGATGGATTTTGCAAAATAATGCATCGCTTGCAAAGAGGAGGAAAATAGCTCATTGTTGCGTGCCGTAAACCCAAGGGCGAGCTGAAGACTCAAGGTGCCTTGTTGCTGGATAGAGGCGTGGTGTAGTAAAATGGGAAGCTGATTTTTTAGAAAACCATCAAGTTGTTGCTCGCTAAGCTGGGGAAAAACTTGAAAAAGCAGGGCAAATGCTTCCTGTACATCATGGCTACTTTGCACTCCCTCACAGTAAAGTAAGATGGATCCGATGACAGAGTTGTCTCCATCCTTGATCCCCTGTTGCGTGGTCTTTATAAAATGTGTGTATGGCAAAGAGCCAGTACAGAGTAAAGGGTTCATAAGTAATGACCGAGAAATCTGACTATCTGGTCAGAATTTTTGCTGGGCGTCAGTTTTGCAAATTGACTCGAGTGGTTAGATTTATGGAGATCTTTTTTTACAAATTCCATTCTGTGCAATTCCTTATTGTCTAGTAGACTCGTATAGATGGATATTTGCTTTCTTAGTTGGGTGTTTTTGACTAAAACCGCGAAATGTCAATTAGCGGCTTTTCCCCATTGTTGATCTCTTTCAAGCAATCCACAATCGCAGAAAGAGCGATGTTACATATTCCATTTTTATTCGTTCTGCAAAATTTCCCTCTTACCAATCACTGTTCCATTGTCGTTTTGCCAACATTGAGGTTTAAGGACCAATGGAACAGTCATGTAAAGCAATCAATCTTTTGTGATTTTTGCAAGCGATATTTTGTTCTGCCCCTGGAGTTTGCGAGTGCAATGTTGTCCAGTTCAAGTAAAGGTGCAATCACAATGATATGATCAAGATGACAAAGACAACATCAATCAGAGGAGTCAAATTGACAGCTGGTTCCTCGGCTTCGTTGTGAGAGCTGTGTAAACGAATAAATCTGGACATTTTTTTTCCTTGGCACTAATCCCTGGTTTGCCCTTTCAGAGCTATCATACCCTACCATGTTTTGCAGGGTCGATAGATTTAAGCTTACAGTTCTATTACTCGCTCGTTCTACCAGCTCTGAAAGAGCGATATATTAGAACCCCACAGTGTAGTCCCGGTAGGGCAAACTATGGGTTAAACAGAAAAAACAGTCGAGCTGAAAGAGCGGTATATTTGTCTCCCCGGTTATATCCCTGAAAGAGGCAAAACCGGGGTTTGAGGTCCAACAATTTGTATATCGAATCTAAGTTACACGATCTTGTGTTCTAGCTTCAAGGTAATAGAATACTACTTCTTGTTTACCGCGCTAAGTTGTTCAGGTGAAAGTAATGACAGGCAATAACTATCAAGTTTATTTAATCTTACTGCTTCGACGACCTCTTGAACATCAAAATCGGCGAATTGCTTTTTCTGCTCTTCAGTACCGGGATTGCAATAGGAACTACCAGGTCTTTCGAACATATCACTGATTGTACCCGAATCACATTCGGAAAGCTTGACCATTCTACGCTGTCCAGGTGAGTGAAGCGTAAGACAGTATTTATTAAACTTATTCATTTGTATAGCATGAGCAACCTCTTGATCGTCAAGTTCTGCAAACCGTTTTTTGCGCTCTTCATTTTTGGCTTTATCATATGGGTTGTCGAACATCTCATTAAGTATTTTGTCGTCGCACTCCGTAAGCTTTATGGCTTTATACTGACTGGGTGAAAGCAATGAAAGACAATAGCTACTAAACTTGTTTAATAATACAGCACGAGCCACCTCTTGATCGTCAAGTTCTGCAAACCGTTTTTTGTTTTCCTCAGTTTTCTCTTTATCATATGGGTTGGCGAACAACATCCGATTGATTATTTGGTCGTCGCACTCTGTAAGCTTTATGGCTTTATACTGACTTGGAGAAAGCAAGGAAAAACAATACCCACTAATTTTGTTCAATAAAACAGCAGCAGCAACCTCTTGATCGTCAAGTTCTGCAAACTGTTTTTTTTGTTCCTCAGTTTTGGCTTTATTAAATGGGTTGTCGAACATCTCAATAAGTATTTTTTCGTCGCACTCCGAAACCTTTATGGCTTTTAGCTGACTGGGAGAAAACAATTTAAGACAATACCTACTAAACTTATTCCATAATACAGCTTTAGCAACCTCTTGATCGTCAAAATGTTCAAAGCGATCCTTATCTACTTGGATTTCTTCTTCTTTGTTTTTTGTAGGGAATAACCCTTCCCATGTAGACGATTCTAATAAATCAAGTTGAATATTAGAGAAATAATTTTCAGACACATGAATTAAAACGCTCTTTGGCAATACGTTAGCATGAATGGCTTGAATTACATCTTTTTTATCAAATTGACTGAGAAGGCCTAGTGCTTCAGATGATGATAAGCAGTCGAAAAGGGCTTTATTTTGTACTAAACTTAATTTGTGCAATTGAATTTGTGCAATCTGGTCATGATCAAAAAATGCAAAAGCGACAGGAGGAAAATTATTTTTTTGCTCTTGGATCTTTTCCGCATTTAAATGAAGAAGCCCAAAAAGCGTGGAATTTTGGTTGAAATCTTCACTAGAATTTACTTGATCATCATTTACTGAAAGCAAGGAATCAAAAAGGTTCTTCAAACACTTGATTTTTGATTTTTCTAATTTAGTGAAGTTGGGTATAGGACCCTTTTCATTATCAACAGAAGTTAATTCGTGTTGCTCTTCCTTATGCGGAACTTTAAACATGCCGGACTTGCCCTGTAAGTCCGCTAATGACAACTCTTTAAGCTGCTCAGGCTCCATCAGAGCGAATTGTAAGGGAGCACGGTCAAAGAACATAAGATCTTCTAGTGTATAGAGTTCTAATGTAGCATCATCATTATTTAGTAAAAAATCATCTAATTCGATTTTACCTTCACAGAGCTGTGTCAGATTTAGAGAAAGATGTATCGACAGCTCTTCCTTTTCTAGATCAGAGAGCTTCTTAAAATCAGAAAGTGTGATCTTTTGAATTTCTGATCTTACTGATATGTCATACTTTCCTGGACCATAACCCCAAGCGTTTTTTGATAAGTTATATTTTTTAGTAAATTCTGCATTTAAATGCTTAAAACCTGAATTAGCCTCATAAGAATCGAATGATATTTTTGTAGGTCTGTCAAAACTTAAAGGTTTGTTTGAAGGAGTTGAAGATGGGTCAATATTTTTTTCTGGAGGTTTGCTAATATAAACTTTATAGCATTCTTTCTGAAATTGTGCTTGTTGGATATGGTAGAGACCTAATTGGTCATTAAAAAGACATATAAAATAACCGTAAATCTCTTCCAGATCTCGAATAACACAAAATCCATATTTAAGAATTTCATCAGATCTTGGGCAACTTTCGGAATCTGTACATATGAAACAACTTAGAGCCGCTTGAGCCAAATGGTAAATGACAACAAATCCTCCATATATCATGTAGGGAATTGCGGTGACCTTTCGACCTGCCCATGCCTTAGCAACATTATCATTATCAAAAAAATCATTTCGGTTTGCTTCATTTTGATAGGCTGTTGTAAAAGCATTGTAATCAGCTTTTTCACTACTAAACGTTAAATTTTTCTTAGCCTCAGCCCGAACATCTTTTGGTCCGCCTTGAAGGCTTCTCGTGTATAATGTATTAGCGAAGTTGTTTGATTCAGAATAAAAATGCATAATGTGAAGCCTTATAAGAAATTGTTAATAAGTTAAGTTTTAATGCAACTAGAATTAGAGCATACTTCATAATAGATAATTTAACAAGAAGAAAATAAAGGTGAAGTGAACTTTTAAACGTTATTGGTGTCAGGCCTGATATCCTGATATATGCCTACATTCTACACCAATTATATTTTTCTATTGCACTATATGACATCGTACGATATGCTTAGACTTTACGGGTTATCATCCGAACAGACATAAGAGCCTCTTTTGCCGGGGACCTCTTGGAATAGAGCAGTTCGAACCAGGTCAGAGCAGGAATGCAGCAGCCTTAAGAATGCCGTTTTATGCCTTGAGCCATCTCCGGCTTTTTCTTTCATCTAATACTTTCATAGCCTCCAAGAACACCTTTTGGAGAAAGTACCATCTGCCAAAGCTGCATTCCGCGTGCTCGAAATCCCCCAGCACAAGAAAGTAAGTAGAACGTCCACATTCGATAAAATCTTTCATCATAGTGAGAACGTAAGGTGGGCCAGTTCTGAACAAAATTTCGATGCCAAGCCATTAAAGTTTTATCATAATCAGCTCCAAAATTGTGAAGATCTTCAAGCACAAAAAGGCCTTCTTTTGCTTCAGCAAGAAATTTTATAGAAGGAAGCATTCCATTAGGGAATATATATTTATGAATCCAAGGATCCACAGCCAAAGTGGACACATTTTTTCCAATCGTATGCAATAAAAACAAACCTTCTTGCTTAATGTTCTGCGACACAATTTCCATAAATGTCCGATAATTTTTTGGGCCAATATGCTCACAAAGCCCAATACTAACCACTTTATCAAACAGAATTTTATCCTTATTATAAACCTCTGAATCCCGATAGTCGCAAAAATGTATTTTCACGTGTAAACCAGCACAGTACTTAGTAGCATAAGCCACTTGTTCGCTAGAAATATTGACGCCTGTCACTTTACAACCATAATTTTCTGCTGCAAATTTTGCAAAGGAGCCCCATCCACATCCAAGCTCCAAGACATTCTCTCCCTCTTTTAAATTTATCTTTCGACAAACTAAATCAAATTTAGCGTATTGAGATTGCTCTAACGTATTTGCATGCTTCCAGTAGCCACAAGTATAGGCCATTGTTTGACCCAACATTTCTGCATAGAGGTCGTTTCCTAAATTATAATGCATTTCAGCTACCTGAATTGAGCGTACGCGAGTTTGCAAATTTACAAAAGTATTCCAGAGCCACTGTAAGAATTGCTGCCCTTTACCGTGGATACCTTTATGATTATAGTGGCGAAAGATCCGAAAAAAAAGCTCGTCTAATTGCTCACATTCCCACCACCCCTCCATGTATGCATCTCCAATCTTCAAGGAGGGGGCGAGATAACATTTAGAATAGAAACGGTCATCTAAAATTTGTGGATCAAATGGGCGGGGTCCATTGAGTTCCACTCCAGCTTCATTTAGAAATTCTCTAAGCCATTTTTCTGTCCACATTCTAGCGCTCCTCATTCCATAAGCTGATCGTAATACTCTGAGAAGAATATTGAAAAGGGCAGCATGATCGCAACGCAATCTGGCTGAACATATTGCATGCTCCAAGGAGTAGGCTGAAAACCATGGATATTGTAAAGCAATCTATGCATCATCAGCATATACTGAGAGCTTCCTCTAGACGTGGGTACTAAATGACATCCAAGCCAAAAAAGCATTGCAATCTTCCTTTTTAACTCGACTGGAGGCTTCTTTTGGCCTGGAGTTAAGGGAAAAGCTTTGATCTCATTAAGTATGGTGTTGAGATGCGGCATCATTTGCAACACGACTGCGGGACCTGTGTGCAACATATGCGCCTTAAAAACATAACGGTCAAAAGGCCTTCTGATTTGCAAAGTGGAAAGACCCACTAACGTATGATCCTCAAGTTTATAGAGAACTTGATAGCCAGCTTCAACTAATTTAAGCTCCCCCTCATAAAGCAAAGGATCTTTTAAAAGACCTTTATAGACTTTTTGCGCGAGTTGCCAGAAAAAAAAGTATCTACCATGAAAGTGGGTCACCAGATCCAATTCTGACCCCATGCGCCACGTATTATAACTTTTTTTCTTAGATTGGGTTTTTGAAAATTTCATTAACAGTTCAAGGATAACGTGGTCTTTTTGCAAAAATTCTTTAAAAAATTCTTGATAATGGATTTCGCAAACTTCACCCCAACTTATCTGCTGCATTTCATAGTTTTCATAGGTCTCCCCGTAACCGACGTGCATTTCTAGTTGAGAATTCTGAGACGGGAAACGTACGATTAATGTTGCGCAGGTGCGAATAAAATTATCTACCTTATCGCAACATGCTAAGAAGGCCCCTGCTTTATTTTCATTAAAATCCTTAGATTTGTCCCTTAACATGGAAGTTAACTGCAACAGATCACGAGTAGACCCATTTAACAAAGCTTTAAAGAGCCAACTTTCAACTTCAGTAGGTTCCATTAGAGTTAATTTAGTGACAATCTCTTGAAAAGCATCTTCCCCTTTTAATTGTCGGCATATCGTTAGGCGGTGATTATTTAGCGCTTCCTTGTAAGGAGTATTTTCCTCTTTATCAAGATGAGCTCTATCTACGCCAAGAGAAAGCAATATGCTTGAAAATTCAATTGAATTCATTTTTACAGCCAGCTGTAAAAAGGACTCCCCTTTATCATTTAATTGATAAATGAGCTGCTGTTCAGTAAAAACTTCGATTGATTCTGGATTCCATGATTCAAGAGCCGTAGAAAACCAATTAAAAATTGCTTCAGTTGAAGGTGAAGGGCACTGTCTGAGCCAAAGTAAAGTAAGTTGTAAATGTGAATAATAGAATCCATTCGCGATCAACTCATTACGCTTATCTTCTTCTAGCAAAAAAAGTGTTCTAGCCGCTAATCCTTCCCATTTGTCACCCTTAAAGCCTGAATATCCAGAAAAAATAGACTTAAACCAAAATTCAAAGATATTTTCTTTCTTTTCCAACAGAAAAGATTCGATTTTCTCAATTTGATCATGTGGCAAAAAAACTTCGATAAGCAAGTCGGTTGATATTTTGTTTCCCAAAACGGGTGCTAAGTATCCCTCTTCCAAGAATATTGAAAAAGAATCTTTGGGTAATTCTTCTTGAGCTTCAGGTTCTTTTACTAATGAATTTGATGTGCCTGTAGAGAGCATTTCACCAAGTAAACGATCCGTTGCAGCAATGGATCCCTTCCAAATATCCTGCATTAAAAGTTGTAGAAAATCAAAGTCTTGGCTGAGAAAAGGAAATGCCTCAAAAACAGACTTCATTGCTTCTTCCCCAAAAGCTGAAGCTATTGAAAGTGTTAATTTAGCATGATCAAGATCCTTAATACCGCTTAAAAGCAATCTAAAATGGTCTAAACGTATACTTTCATCTATTGAAATTTTTAAAAGCTTTTCAAAATCTTCTTTGCAGGGAATGACACCCAAATCAAACAATGCTTTCACTCTAGCTTCGTTACCTACAGCCTGATTTAATGAAAAAGCTAATAGCACTGACCAGTCGTCTGCAGGAAAAAATTGCTTTAGCACTTCTTGAAAATTTAAACTCTGCGAAATAATTTTTTCCTTCAATTCTAAGGGTAATTTTTCTGGCGCGTAGCCCTCTTTTACATACATGGGCAAGTACTTTTTTGGATCACAAGGATTTTTTACGAGTTCATACATCAAAGCTTCCCAGGGAACATCGATATTCAAACGCTTAATAAATTTTACAAAACCTTCATCTCCGAATTTCCCAAAAAGCAGCCCTAAAAATTCTGGATCGGCAAATTGAGCCAAGCGTGTAATTTCTTTCGGAATAAGGGCTAGAAGCCATTTTAAGACCTCTGGATCCCCACCTTTAACACATTTACGAATACCTTCATCAAATAATTGAGGGAGCAAATCTTTAGGATATTTTGCAAGTAGCTGCTTTGCAACATTTTGTTTTTTGTACTGAATTGCCTGCATAAAGGGATATGTGTTACTTTGAAGCAACGCATATTTTTCACAAAGAAATGTTAAAAAGGAAATGTGGTTATCGCAAATTGCATTTCCTGTGGCTGTTTCCAAAAGATGGGCCAGTCTGAAGTTCAATTTTTCAGAGGTAGCATCTGATCCTTCAAAAAAAGGATGATCTAGAATTTTAGCAGCTGTGGCATAGTCTTCATTTGACATGGCAATATGAAGCAACAAAGGTGGATATTCGGGTGGACAGTACAAGCTATAATGAAATTCAAATTTTTGATTTAAAATTGCTTCTAAAGGCGTTTCAGGTTGAATTTTAGCGCGCTGATAAACAATATGCTTTTTTAATGTCAAAGTCCACATAAACTCATTTGGAGTTTTAAAAGTCTCACCTTCAAAATGTAAAAGTCCCTCAGGCGAAATATCAAGTTTATAATCGATTATATTTTCTGGAGTAAACCTATAGAGGTATAGAAGTGACTTGTTAGATCGGTCCCAAAAATAGATGCACCTTCCGGAACCGATAGCTTCCTTCCTGTGACGGTCTTCAAGAGTTGTATAGATTAGAGCTAACTTTGCAGCTACAGGAGTTAAGTCATAGATCTGATCATCTTCCCAGAGCTTAGAAAGCTTATTTCGATAATCTTGAATGCTTTTTTTTAAAGAATGATCTTTTGGATTAGTTTTCATGATACCTCTGTGTTTGTTTTTTTAACACAGAGGCGCGGATTTACCCAGAGAATTTTTTTGTTAAAAGATAAAATTAACCTTTTTTTTTAAAAAATGATCCCTAAATCAAGAGAGACGACATAAGAATCCCAGCAACTGTGTTTAACTTTGCTGTTTTTCTTTTGGTGTCCAGCAACAGGAAGTACAATTTTCCCTTTTCCACTTTGAGCTCGCCATTTTTGCCACTTAAACCCGACTCCCGCTTCAACACAAGGGAATATGGGCATGAGAACATTCAGATGAACAACTTGACCATGAGCTGAGGAGGATTTGCCTGATTCAGAAAAACTCATTTCATACTGGTCTTTCAGGATCCATTTTGCATGCCAAGTTGCCCAGTGATAAGTGTATCCGCCTCTCATTCTGAATCCACAGAGATCTAATCTAGCATCTACTCCAACACACGGTCCTTGCCAATAATTGCTGTATTGAGCTCCCTGTAACGAATCACGTGAAAAATTGTTTATTTGAACTTTTTTGATTTTGAATTCCTGAGACTGATAAGACCACCCGCCAACCGGAGCTAAGTCCAACAGGCCACAAAGCGAAAAGTAGTAACCAGCAAGAAGAGTAAAATCTTTGGTTCTACCGTTATGGAGATGGGTTTTAGTGTTTAGTTTGGTATAATTAGAGGAGATACGTGTAGCTTTATGATAAATTCCATTGCCAGCCCAACCCCAATAGGCTTCGCCGCGCACAAAAGCATCACAAAGCAGAAGTTGTCCTTTGCATCCCAGCTGAAATAGAGTAAGATCTTTAACTTTTAATTGGTTTTGAGTAGTGATTTCATCATTCAGGGTAGTAGAATTGATGACAGTTGAAAGACTATCTCTTCGATAGCCGGCATCTAGATTAAAATAGGCTTCACAGAGTTCAGCTTGTAGAGGAGAAGCCCATGCTCCCACAGTTGCCATTGACAGTGTCAATAGCCATTTTAAACGCATAATTTTTTCCTTCGAGTAACGGGATTTTCACACTAGTACCTTCACCCCGGGGCTTTGAACCGTCCAAACAGACAATTTAAATCGAATGACGTACTTGAGAAGTGTAGCCTCTTTCAAGGCTACACAAATGGTGAGTTTTTAGAAAGCGCTTTCCTGTGTTATATTTTGTGAAAGAGTTTTCCCTCCTCCTAATCCTGGCTCATCTGTGGAAAAGAGAAAGAGGTCTAATGAAAATTGTCGACCACAATCAAGACAACGATGATTTTGTTTGCCATGCCGCGTGTAACCATTGCGTTTAAAAGCATAAGACCCACATTGTGGACAAGAGCACTGCATAAAACAATTCCTTGGTTTAGAGTTGAGAATTAATCTCAGATTTTTTTTCAACAGTTAAGACAACCGTATATCGCAAACAAAACATATTTGACAACAAGAAAAAAAATCACAGGCATTTTTTGGAAGCTTTCTTAGAAGACTATTTGAGGGAATTATCAGATTTTTGTAAGGACATTTTCATTCTATAATTCTTATTTTCAGTTTACATTTTTCATGCCTTCAGTCTATCTACAGGTCGATACTACTCAAATATAGTTCGTGGTAGTAATGGCGGGTAATTCAAATTGAGTAAACCCTATTTTTTAGCATAAATTCTCCCAAAATTATTTTTTTGAGGCATCTTAACAAAACAGCTTTTGGACTGGTGTAGCGGTACAAGCATCGAGAAATTTTAGATTGAACATTCCGATTATTGGTTGGATAAACTCTCCCTTGACAAGCTATTGTCAGCGACCCTATCTGGTTATTTCAATCAGGCTGTTTATTCAAACCCTTTTAAATCACGTGTTCTTTCACTGCGTCCGGAGCTCTGGCTTTTAATTTGCCGTAGCCCCGCGTGCAGTGAAAGGCCGGCAGGTCTGAACACAACGTTGGGTTACGGCAATTTTATAAGTCAGAGCTGCGGTAGCAGTGAAAGAAACACGCGATTCTAAAGAGAAGTTTGCATGTACAGCATGATAAGAATGCCTAATTATAGATCTCGAAGCCTTTTGAAGACATTTAATGCATAAAGAAGTAAAACAATGACAGACACTACATCCATTTTTGCTAATTAGCACTTCATGGCACATCGAGTTTCGATGATGCAGATAAAATTTATACACTTCGCTGGTATTACGAGAACCTCTTTTTTAATATTTTTGCGTGCACCTACAATTTCTGATTGCACGAAAAAGAGCGTATTTCTTATAGTATGGTTCATAATCCGGGTTAGCTCAGCGGTAGAGCAGTGGACTGTTAATCCATTGGTCGCAAGTTCGAATCTTGCACCCGGAGTTCTTAGAATCAGGCAGTTACGACGAGAGTCATAACTGCCATTTTTGTTTTTGGTGCACTAATTAACCGATGCAAGATTCAATCTCTGAAAAAGATAAATGGTGAACTCCCCTCTCCCTTGAAAGTAAACTACTCATCCCTTGGTCGTAAAATATTCTTCCACAAGTTCTCGAAGATTTTGTTCAAGAGCTTGCCCATCCCATAGGTATTAGGGAAAGGAAGGGGATTCTATATTTTTTTAGATGCCCTATTGTATTTTGAAGTGCATGGCGAAGTTTGCCCGCCAACAAGCAAAGTCGGTAAGCTAAGTCAAATCATGAATATTTGATCCTTAGATATAAAGTCGATGGAGAAGATCGTCTGGGATTGCATGTTTTAATTTTTACTGGAGCAATTTATGACGAATACGATTCACCTGAAGGAGAGCGGCACGACTTTGATTACCCATCAAGAAGACATCTAGAGGCATTAATCCAAGATCGAACAATACATTTTCTCGATGACTTAACGAGGAAATATAAGACTATTGATTTAGTTTAGTCTTTAGAGCCATTCCCTGTGAAATTCTCGAAAGGGAATGGTACCTCTCTAATAATTCAAAAAAAAGAAATAAGGGCATTTATCGCTCCGATCAATACTTAAATCAATTTGCAATCCTTTTTGGAGTGATTCTTTTTGTGCTGTAAGTCTCCAAGACCCAATGGTGCGATTCGTGACTTTCTTTCCATAACAAAATCATAAAAATTGCACCCATTAATGTCTAGTGGGTGCATTTTGAATGTAGATTACTTCGTAATGATCCTTCCTTTAGGTCCATCCCCTTCACGTAGCACACCTTTGGAATGCAGAAGTTCCACAGCCTCAGCTGAGTCCTTCACTTTCGAAGCACTACGTGCTAACATTTCTTCTTCAAATTCAGTTAGTACAATTTCTCTTAATCCGGTTGCTTCCCATTTAGACAAGGGAGTACATGCTAATGAAATGTTACGAGCCAGTGCCAGTGCATCCAAAAGAGCTTGATTTGCACCTTGTCCTTTAAATGGACTCATAGGGTGAGCTGCATCTCCAATCAAAGTAACCGCCCCAACTTTTCCCAACAATTCCGACTTGAGTAATTCCCGATCGTACACCGGATAACCTGAAATTTGTGAAGGTAAGGTTGCTGATAAAATTTGAGGAACGGGCATATGCCACTGAGTTCTACGACACGCTTCTTCTTTAAGTGCTTGAGCTCCTTGTGCACTCAGGGCCTTAGCTTCTTCTTCGGGCATAGGGAAACTAAGTTGCCACATTACTGAGTCTAATGAATAGGGCATCACGTAGATACGCTCATGGCCGTTGACAGTTTGAAACACGGTGGCTGAGTCGAGCAAAGAACTCTCAACACCCTTAAGTGCTTCTAAAGGACAAATCCCCAATATGACGACATAACCCAGGTAACGTAAAGGAGTAATATCCTCACCAATTAACAAGTTGCGCACAACACTACGAATGCCATCAGCACCCACTACCAAATCTGCCTTGACATTCTTTATATCTCCGTTAACCTGAAAGCCAAGCTCAACACCCTTATCTTCACATTGTTTTAAACCAACTAAGCGGTGCCCCCACTGCACGACATCATGCGCGCCCAATTGCTCAAGCAACGCTAAGCGCAAGGCCTGCCGCGGAATATGCACATTTTTACGCTTTGGAAACTCTGTAATGTTTGCATGCGTCCTCATTCCCCATTCAATAATTTCTTTTCCATCTGTAGTGTGCACTACATGGCGTGTGGAATTACCCCCGTCTTTTAAAGAGAAAAGACCCAATCCTTTAATTGCGTTACTTGCTTGTTGCAAGGTAAGTCCGTAGCCCTGAGCTCGTGCATCGAAGCTGCTATCGCGCTCATAAAGGGTAAATGGAATGCCACGATGCAGACAAGCTACAGCAAGCGCAACACCACCTATACCTGCCCCAATAATTGCTACATGTGGATAGTTTTCCGAATCTGCTTCGGGGTGACTAGAAGCAGGAATCAAACCAGACCCAATGCAATTATCGCATAAATATTGAGTGACCTTAGGGCGAACCGAAACCTTTCCTTCACCCTGAGTTTTTTCAAATTCATTCATTGCTATTTGGTAACGGAGTTTCGATTTCTTGCGAAGCCGCATGTTTTTTTTGCCGCGTCCATAACAATCTGGACAAATCGTCCAGTAAACTTCTTTATTTTCCACTTTTTCAGTCTTTTTTATATTTTTTTTCCAATGCAAAAGCATAGTTTCAACGATTACCTACAGGTTCAATAAACCAATTCATCAACTAAACTCTTAAATTCAATTCCCAATTATAAGCTCAATTTAAAAAAAAGACATTTGGCTTTAATCCTATAGTAATATGAAATTCATGTGACATTTTGGGGAGGCCATATTTCTTTCTAATTGCATCCAACTCAGGAGCTTCAACAACAAGAATATATAACTCGTCCACAGCCTTCCACAGAGGTGGATGTACTTTAATACAATCTTTTATTATAAAAAAGAATTTTTGTTCAAGTTCTTCAAATTTTTTGAGAAATCTCGCCTCTTGACTAGAGATGACTGAAATATGGGCTCCAATAGAGTTAGGACCATCCAGGCATGTAGAATTTAAAAAACCATCAGCTTCAATAAATTTAATTAATTCAAAAATATAATCGTTAGAAACCTCTAAATAGATTAATCCCGTTGGCCCACATTTTAAAGTCCTAACAATATATCCTTGAATTATCTAACCCAATTTGAGAATGGATATATTTCAAGAACATAATAATCATTTTTTATATATTTAATTATGACAAATTCGATAGTAATATTAAACTATAAATTGAATGAAAATGGAAAGATTTGTAAATGGAGTTGATTTTGAAGATTTGATAACAAAAATATCTACTATTATTTTATTTCCAGCCCAAAATTCCACCCTATTAGCTAATTGACTTATTTATAGAACTCATTTATTGTTAATCTTAAAAGAGAGGTTATACAAATGTGTAGGATTTTAAATGGTCTAATATTTTATTTACTGCTAATTTCCTTGAAATTGAATGGAAGCGATGATCTTCTTGACGGGAACACCAGCTTACATTGGAAACAGCCTTATATTACTAATCTCGGAGAACTAAGAATTGGTTTCTTTAGCCCTTATAATACCACAGTTTCCACAGATGAAGATGTACTTAATGTTGTTTCGCAGCATCTTGATGCTTCTGGATTGAGATTAAGCTCCACCCACATTTATGAATCAGAAGCAGCGAAATTCAAATGGAAAACTGGAATAATGCCTGCTCTATTAGCTATGCCAAATGTGAAAACATTGACCTTTGAGTTGGGAGCTCCAAAAGATTTTTTTCAAAATATCAATCAACCTGAAAGTCGGGCAGCTACCTCCAAAATCTCAATTTTTCAAGCGTACGGATTCGTTGCTGGCTCGAGGATCGACCTTCCAAACCTATTAGATGGATTTCAGGAACTTAATAAGCTTGTCCTTTACAGCTGTGACTTTGATAACTTAACACCGAAGCTAAATTTGAATGTTAAAAATTTAAGACTCTGGGATTGTGCACTTAAAGAAAGTAATCTCAGTATGTTGGTTTCTTCATTACCCAATCTCGAATCACTTCGAATAGCAGAATGTATATTTTGGAAAAAAAGAGCTGAAAATTTTACGGATAATACTCTTGATTTACTGTCAAAATTCAATAAGTTGGAAGAATTGAGCGTTCTGACCAGTCATGATACTTACTTTATTCCTCACGACTACCCTCTTACGATTTCTCCTTCTGTTGTAGATAACCTTCCACCTTGTAGTCTGGAAATTTCAGATGTTGGATTGGCGTCATTAAATGAGACAATGCCTCAACTCCGCTGGTTGCGCTTGGGCAAAATACCCAATATCGGAGACATGAGTATTTTTAAGCTATCCGATAATCTAAAGATTTTGCACTTAGAAGGATTATCTGCCAAATTCACTGATGAAGGTTTTAAACATATCATTAATTCATTGACAGAGTTGGAAAGCCTTACTCTAGGAGGCTATCGAGCTACTGAAATAAAAAAGGAGTTTGGATGGCAGAACTGGTATCACATTCCCATTTACTGTCAAATTTCCGAGAATGCATTCAAAGAGTGTCATAATTTAAAACTTAAACATCTTCAGCTTCTTTACTGTCAAAACATTGATGACAATAGCCTTATCGACCTTATCAATGCCCTCCCTAATATTAAAATATTGACTCTGACAAATTGCCCAAATGTCTCTGAAAGCGGCCTACACACTTTAAGAAATCTCAAGCCTGGAATCGAAATCATTGTTTCCAATCAGACATTGGAACGCTATCGACACTACAACATGGATGATTAATTAGACAAAAAAACTCAACCAACCCTCTTTTAAAGTATTAAAACATTTATATGATATAACTTTTATTAACCCATTAACTGATATAGCAATCTCACAGTTAACAGTATAACTATAGGTGAAATATGAAAATTGTCTCCCATAACCTCTATTATAATAAATTGACTACTCTTCCAATCCTAGTGCCAGAGCCCTTCAAAAGTCAATCTAGTAAAGTCGCAGAGTTAATTTATTACCTATATACTCCAGCTGTTAATACTGTGAATTGGTGTGCGCGTACCATTCAACAATGTTTTTGGTACAAAGAATTAGATGATTTATCAGCAAGTCCAGACTTACCAATGATTGCAGTAGAATCAGTAAAAATGATGCAATACTCCTTAAGATACAAAGTAGAGATAAAAAAGTTGCGAGACTCATCTTCAATCATCCTGGAGAGTCTTGCTAATGGCACCAATATTGATTTGCATTGGCAAGAAATGAAAGAAATCATAGGGAATCCAAAAAGTCATGAACTAATCGAATATATTTCGTCTGATATCAACGAAGGACACAAAAAACTCGCACTGACCCTTTTGGAAGTTTTGGTAGGGATAAAACCTGGATGTTTCCATTGGATTGGGGAATTTAATGATGATTTAATATGTATCATGCAAAAACTCACCGTGAATTTCCCCTATTTAAAGATGGAGACGCTAGATCCATTTGTTCTTTTTGTAAACGAATTCCCTATTGAGGTTTTTGATCCTAGAGGATATTTATTACTTCAAAATGGTCATGATTCATCTTTGATGGAAGAATTGGTCTCATGTTGTGTAAATAAAATGAATTTTCCCAGCAGAAGTTCTCTTATTTGTTAGGATATGGTCCTACATGGGAGGTTTTTTGGGAAAGCAATTGGGAAATATTTCAAGAAGACGGTGAGGAACTAGAATATCCAAGTCATTGCTGTTTTTCGGACAATCATTACCGCCAAATTGGAGAGGTTCTTCTAGACAATCACATCAACTTTGATCAAAATGACCCTGTAAGTGTGGGGAAAGCTTACCATTTGCTATTCCCACAGTTCATAACAGCTTGGCACACCAATGACACCATAGAAAGAATTGAAAAAGCGACCTATCTATATGGTTATGATGGCATCTCAATGAGAACAAAATATTCAACTATAAAGTGCAACCTCGAAATAAAAATGTTGGAATACCTTCAAATTACATGGTGAATCAGGACCTAAAAAACTTTTCACAATCTTATTTAAGGTGAAAATGATCCCCTTAACTCCTGTAGCGAGACGCGGCAGGCTACAAAATTTTTCTAACCTTCGCTAGAAATTTGTATCTAGGATCAAAAATAGGTATTTTTGGCAAGGCTCAAGCTCTCTTTCAGAATTTGTAATGAAAAAGCGATTTCTCTATAAATCCTTGAGATCTCATTTTGTTCTACAAGCTTTTTACGCAGCTCTTGGTTTTTCTGATGTGTGATTTTCTGTCCATCAGAAATAAGTATCCAATCGTTATCCGAAGTTCTCTTCATCTCCTTAGCCGCTTGACGTACTTCTTTGACAAGTACTTGAAGCTGGTCCGAAGAGAAGTGATGTTCTTTTGAATCTAGAGGCGTAGGATAACTTAATACCTGGTGTGCTTTATGGAGCCAATAATCCAATACAGGAAGCTCCTTATGATATTTTGAAACGTTTTTCATTAAATTCATTAAGACGATGGGGCTATTTTCATAGCGAACGTCATGAGCATCCACAATATGTTTACCATTTTCAAAGCTGTCTGTATGATATAGAGCTGCAATCAGCAATTCTTTTTGTAACCTCCTTACTAAACTGCATTGGCCAAGGATTGTACTCATCGGTCGATTGCTTCTGTCTGGCCCCAATTTTTCTTTAAGACGTCGTAGATAAATGGCACAGTTTTTTAAAGCAATATTTCGTGCATCCTTTCTTGAAACAAAGAGCGAAGATCCTTCAACAGGTGCCATGCAGCGAATCGAAATCCATATCAATGCTTTATCGATCGTTAGAAGGGCTTCTTCGCGGTTATTAACTGAAATTACCTTATGAGTTAGCGTCTCAGGAAACAAAGCTTCGTTGCAAAGCAGATCTTGTACACTCACCACATCAATTGACAAATCAGAGGGTGGCAAAAAGAAATCATCAGGAAGTGATCCCTCAATCTCTTGCAGGGGGTATAAAATAGCTATAAGAAGACGTTCCACAAAATAAAAACCTCGCTTCATTCGCTGCTCTAGGCCCTCTAAAAGCTCCTCTCTCACTCTTTCATTAGGATTGGGTGAAGAGCTTTCACCTTCAACTTTCATAAGATAGTTTATCAATTCTTTTCCGCTGTCCTTCAATCGGCTTTTCAAAGCAAAGCTTTCTTCCGGGTAGTTGACACAGCGATTTGCTTCTGCAAGGGAAAAAGGGACGGCTCGTAAATTCCAGAGCAGTTTGCGGATATTTATAGGGAGTGAGTGATCTGCAACCAAAAGGTATAATATTTTTTCTGAATCATGACCTAATCTTCTAATCGCTTCTAGAGGAGTTTTAATATAAATTGTTGTAATTTCAAGAACAGCCTCGACAGAGCGCCTTAAGAGATCAACTTCTTCAAAAATCTGATCGGAAGAAAACCTAGCATTTCCTCTTTGTTCAAGAAGATATTCCAGTAGAAAAGCAAAGTTCTCTATTTGACTTTTCTGCCAGCTATCACCTTCTACCAATGACGAAATCCTTAGTGCCTCGAGAAGTTGTTCACAAGATTTTAAACTCGTCACCGTATCGTGCAGCTGGACAGGCAGATCATTTTGAACGTCATTCACAATTATCTTTGGTTCTATATAAAATTTCTTGGGGACCTGTGTTTGAGACTCAACCTTTTGGCTGCCAAGCGGGTTTTGTGTTAAAACATTCTTAGAAGTGAGGGTCACCTGAACTGTCGAACCCTTTCTTTTTTTTTGATTACGATTTTTAGTTTTTATCGATTTATTTTCATTTGCGATTAACTTGTCTCCTACTTGCTTTGCCCTAAGAGATTGCTGTTCATTCGTTGCTTTTTCAAAAGATTCCATCGTCATGAAACCTCGGCTAATCAGGGACTTAATCGACTCAACTGTGATCAAAGCGGCGAGATACTCCATCTCGTTGAGATCTTCCATTTCGGCTATAACTTCCTTTGTTTCTGGTGTCACTTCTGAATTTTGCACCTTAAAGTCGGAAAGTGCTAATCTGATTCGGTCATTAAAGAAAAAAAGATGTTTTCCCAAACTGTACAAAGCTCTGCGCAAGGTAAGGGCGCGCTCAGCTTGGTCATTTGGCTTTTTACGGCATTTCCTTAAACAAAATTCTAACTGGACTATAAGAGCATGGAATAACCGATCTTTGTTAGGATTTTTAAAATTCAAATTCCATATATCGATAACATGTTTTGTGCTTTTTTTATCTTCAGGCAACTTCAGCAATTTTCTTTCGATGTTACTGATATCATAATTTGCCACGAGTTTTCTTGCGTTAATAAGCTCTTCAACACAGTTATCGACCTCTTCGTTTTGAATTTGACCATAACTTAGTAAATCTGAGATTAATATATGAAAGGTTTCATCTTTCAGAGTTTGGAAAAACCACCCAAATCGAGTTAGGATTTTGATAAGATTTCCAATCCCAGGTTCTGTTGGATTTTTATCATATTCACTATGAATTTCTAGGGGAGGATCATAACTGATAGGTTCTAAAGAACGCCATAAATCACTATAATTTTTAAAATCTTTTGATTTTTGCAACTTTTCTAAACCTGAAATCAGAATCCTGCAAAAATATAATAAGCTATCCCTTAATTCTCTAATCTCTTTCGTATATTTACCCATTATTTTTTGAGGGATTTGATCTAATAAAAAATTCGTTTCCAAATCAGTTTTAAAACGAGAGGCACGCCGATTAAGACGATCTATGTGAAATGTAAGGTCGGGTTGTTCGTCTATTGGGCGAAATAAAATGTGCATTTCTTGTGTAAAATAATCTTCAAGAAGATTGAAAGCATTAAAAAAACGCTTGATAGGCTCACTGTTGTTTAATGAATAATGAGTGTTTTCACCAATACAAAAATTATTATTGTCATCTATAATTCGTTTGCGAATTTTTATAAAATGTTCTTGATATTGACTTGGAATCTCATTATGAGGTTTATGTTTTAATTCACCATGAAAAATGGCCTTTCTAGAGGCAATATCCATGACAAAACTGACGATCAACTCAGCATTTGCAATAATAATGCTTAACAACTGTTTTATAGGAGCGTTTTTAAAATACTCTCGCTGCATAAGTGGATAGGTTTCAAGCAGCTCATCAACAATGATGTTTAAGACCACTGAGCAGCCCGGTGCTATTTTTTTCTGTTTAGATATCACAAAATGAGAAATTTGTTTTAATTTTTCATGACGTTGCTCAGTCGTATTGCGTGCTTTGCCAAAAGGAGGAATAATCGCATCTTTCTCTGTTAGATCCTCGCAGAATTCAAAATCTTTCACATCAATGGTGTGAGTGAGTTTATTCACTTTGTTTTGAGTGTGTATTTGAAGAAAATTATTTTGGTGGGCAAGAGAAATACGTTTCAGTACTGCTTCTTGTTCTTGCGAAGAGAGTTTGGGATTTAACAAAATTTGCTCAAGGAGCGCTTCCTGCTCTTTCAAATCATGACGATTTTTAGGAGGGAGTTGCTTAATATAACTCAAAACTGCAGCCATTTTATTCAATTGCATATCTGTTTCAGTTACTGGTGGAGTCATGTCATTCCTTATATAAGTGTAAGTTATAAAATAGTCTTTATTTTTTTTGTACGAATTAAGCAGAGCTTAATCATTATTTTAAAAATTCGAATAATGTTCCAGATCTAATTTATTCCAGATTATTCTAGTTAATAACAATTAATACAGGTTTTGATAAATTTCTGCAAGTTCATTTATCCAGCTAGCTTGTACTTTGACTAGTGATGAGAGCAGAATGTCTACTCCATATCAGTAGCGACCACTCTAGGAAATTGTGAGAATTTTCTGGCTAAATTGATCATTTACATCTAGAAGAACTTTTTCTCACTGGCCAAACCTTCATCAAGAGATGCTCTTAAAAGCCACAAAAATCGGCACTCTCTCAAAAAAATTCCTGACCTTTACACACTTTTTCTGCTTCTTTAAACGAATTACGAAGTAAATATGTATGCATATCTGATAGAATTCTGGCTAATCATCAGAAAGAAAGGCTAAAAAACCCTTATCACATGATTCTTGACCATGCAATGTTAAATTAAACTTCAACTTCAGACCGTCAATATTATCTTTTCAATTTCAAAGGAGAAAAATGGAACCTATTATATATGTAAGCTTTACTTACGAAAACCGGACTCTAGATATTGCATATGATCGCAGAGGCGAAGGAATTGAATTCAATAAATGTATAGTAGATAACAACTCGAAATTTTCAATTTACAGCATTTGGGTAAACGATCAACCTGCTCAATTTCTAAGAAAATTTGAATCAACACTTATTAATAAATCAGATCTTTCTCACTTTAAATTAACTGAAGAAGGCATTCACCTCTATCTCGTGACCAAATGTAAAGATTCAATAGAAATTATAGATGAAACAAACGAGATGTCAGAACATCACATAGTCAAAATCAGCTTAGATTTAGATTTACTTGAAGTAAAAGGATTAAGAAAAATTCTTAGACTTACGTCGGATAAGTCTTTGTTTGATAACAGAGGGAATAAACTACCAAATGATTTCACCCTTAAAGAGTGCTGTGTTAAACCGTTTTCCAAATTAGTCATTCAAAATGTTGTTTGCAGTGAAAGTGATGAAAGTGATGAAAGTGATTCCTTTGAAGACTCACTAGATCAAGTGAAAACCAAGGAAGTTGATTTTCTTCCAGAAATGAATTTATCTGATCAAAAAGCAATTTCCCTAGCAAAAAAATATTCTTCTTTTTCTAATGGATTGAATCTTATGGGAAAGTGCCATGATGCAAGCTGTGAAACTTTTGGTCGAGAAATATGCATACAAAAGAAATTCGGTGAATTTGATCTAAATTCAGTCTGCAAAGAATTAGTTTGCTTATGCTGCAAAGGGAAGCTATCAGAAGTTAAAAAAATTTTTTTAACTGGCTGTGTTTATACAATGAGTGGAACTTTGAAAGATGGAAAAAGTCTTCGCTATTATCCGCAGAATATTCGAAATAATAAATCGATGAAACTTTTTGATACTTTTAGTGAACTAGCTCAAAAATGGCAAAACTTTACGCTTATTGTTGAAGAGATACCTGTAGAACCAAGATTTTCTAAAGCACAATGGGTCATAGGAGGGTCCGTTATCCTCATAGCAGCGTATGTCTTTTACACAATGAAAAATGCAAAATAATGTTAAGATATCATTAATCATCTTTTTGCACAAAATGCGGCTGATACGCAAGCGCTTTAGAAACACGATTTTATTTGTTTCAAATTAGCCCTAAGACAGCCTTTTGAGGTCTCAGTTAATCACTGGGGCCTTAAAATGTGCCTGGAGTAGTTTGCCTACCAGGTTAGAAAGTATTATCATGCATATCTTGCCGCTTGCGATCCTATATATCCTGTTTTCTTGTACTTATTAGGATATTTTACATAAATTTCTACTTAGCTGAATGAAAAAAAAGCAGACACTAAAAAAATACCTAATCTGAATTCCGGGACACAAATCAAAATATCCTATATAATGCAATCGCCCTAACCAAATTCCCGTATCTGTATTTTTTTTACGTAGATCTACATCAAGCTCAAATCCCATAGCCATTAACTCTTGATTCATTCCATGAAGAAATGGAGTAAAATCAAAATTCAGATCTGGTTTTAAAAGAGAAAAATCAAGGTTTTCACTGTATCGATCTAATCCATATAAAATGCGTAATGCTGCTCCTCCGTAAAAAACTGCGTGTTGAAAAAATTTATGACGCGCGAGTCCTAGAAGGGCTGTTTGTTGTAAAATTTCTCTCAATTTATCGATCTGGGGCATGGTATCTGGATAACTGTTAAGCATTTGTGTGATGCTTGAATCAAAATTCATAGGACTTTTTTTTTGTGTTATCCCGATTGAGTAACTTTCTGAGGATAAATTGGAGTATGAAAAATCTCCTACTGAAGTGCGAAATTCTTTATTTCTTCCCAGTGTCATGCTTGTGATGGTGTGCACTCTTTCGGGAATCATTCCGTAAAAGGATAAAGCCCACTCCATACTTACATAAGAAGGACCATAAAGCAAGTTCGCTACCTGTTCAAAGGGAATAACCTTCGTAGAACCTTGTGAAATTTTATCGCCGATTAAATAAAAACCGTTTTTCAGGCGGATTAACTCTTCATTTTTCACCATTCGTAAAATGGCTTCTCGAGGCTTTTTGTAATCTGCTAACAGCTGAATAAGTGTCTGTGAATCAATATAGGGAGTTTAAACGAGTCAGTGTCAATAAATTTTTCATGGCCACACCTGTTTTTGACTCTTTTCTTTATTCAACCAGAATTCCTATTTTTAGTGGGAATATTGGAGGTGAATCTACAAAAAAGACCCAGAATTCCTATTTTTTATGGGAATCTAGCTAAATCATTTTTCTTTTACAATCGTGGTGGTTACTGAGAGTTTTTTTTAATTTAGTCTAAAGAGACTCAACATCAAAATTTTGAATACTTAGATGAAAGTTTGTACCGTAAAAGTGACATAAAGCTTGACGCAAGCATTCTGCTCGAGTCGAAAGACCTTGCTCACAATAGGTTTTAACTTGCTGATAGACGTTATTTTTAAAGACGTTTGTATCTGTCTCGGATTCGTGGCCGTTAAGGTTATCAATACTTAATCGAAAATGATAGCCGGCTGCCTTCGAAAGTATCCATTCAATTGCCTGCGGTTTAACCTCAACACTTTGAAAAAGTTCCTGCTGTTCTGTTGTTCGTCCATCAGGCGCATACCAATATCCAAAGTCTACCAATTTTCGACGCTTTTCACCGGCAATCAGCCAATGCGAACTCTCGTGCAAGGCGCTTGAGAAATAGCCATGCGCAAAATGGATCTCATTATGCTGTCTTATATCGTCTTCAGGAAGATAAAGCGGTTCATCCAGACCTTTAACCAGCTTAGTATTATATTTCTCAAAAAAACAGTCATTAAAAATTTGGATTAAATCTTCATATTGATGCATACACTTGTCCTTGATTGCTTTAGCATCTTGTAATTTAGCAAAAAAAAAACAATGGTTACAATCTCATAGCACTAAGATCTCGTAACCTCATCGAATCGATCTTCGAAAAACAGTTTCACAATAACTCGTTTGGCTTCAGACCCGGTCGCAATTGTCATCAAGCCGTTGATCGTGTCCTTCCAGTATATTCACGAAGGATACAGATTCTTAGTGGTCGTAGACATCAAAGGATTCTTTGACAATATTCCACATGATGTCTTCATGAAGATGCTTAGGGCCGAAATTGCAGATAGGAACATCCTTGACATTATTCAAACATTTCTTAGTTCAAGCAATTGTGGTCTGGTTAAGCAGCGGCCATTATATTGATCAAGACAATAGGTGATCAAATCAGGTCCGAAGTGCTTTCCATTCAGGTTAAAGGGTAAGAGACCACGAAGAATTTCGCCTGAAGGCGTTTCACAACCAGCCAAACCCTATCGTATTTTCAAGGCTTCAATATTAAGGTCTTCTATTTGAAAATTGATCCTTAAAATAATTGCGCTGATTTACAGTAGAGCATTTTGATATTTAGTTAATTTTTCCTGAAGGTTCATATTATTTTGATCATTTTTTTGAAAATCATAAATTTGTGTACTAAGATATTTCTCGACTATCCCTGCCTTCTCAACTGAATCTATTTCAATATGTTCAAATAAGTCTTTTTCCAAATGGAGATATTCAGTATTTTCTAGAAAATAATACACAATCTTATCGATTACATTATGATCTTTAGCCTTAACCGCTGATCTAATAATAACACTAACTTGAGCTAACAATTCCTTCGGTATAGCTATGATTGAACCAAAAGTCCATGGATTTTGCTCCCTTTCCAGCTCTTCTTTATCAATTACCGGCTTTACATCTTGTTCGACATGTTCTTTCAGCTGAATTATTAAATTATCTGCCTGTGTATTTAAATGGATATTTTCTTCATAACATTTGACTTTAAAAGTTAACTTGCACTTATCCAAACTCTGAGGATCAAATTCCCTAATAAGTCCATTTATTGCAGCGATGTCGTCTTTGTTTGTTATAGCAGCTTCATCTACTAGGGCAGATATTCTCTCGTTTAAATTAAATTTATCAAAATACAATTGAGAGGAGGATTTATTATATTTGCTAAAGCTAAACGCTTTTTCGTGAAAATGGATCTGCCGAACTATCAGCTCAACTTTACCTATAAAAGTCTCAGATCTCTCTTGGAAGAATCTTTCTAATTTTTTATTTGTGCAGGCTAACGCATGGTGTGCCATTAAAGTAAAATTTCCAACCAAATTGAGTGTATTCAAGATATCTTTCCCTTCACCAGTTGCCGTGAAAATATTTTCTTTTAACAGAACACTAGCCTGTAATGAAGTTGCCTCAGCTACTGCTTTTAATTCGAATGCCTTTTCCATAGCTTCTTTTTCTGCTTTATCTATTTCATTAATCTCAACTAAGATGTCTTCTTCTACGCATTTGGAAAATGAAGCATCAATAGATGGTTCTTCGCCTTTATTCAGCCCCTTGGAGTCGTCAATAGAGCTTTCTGTATCAGAATCGGCTTCGCTTGAAGATGTACTCAAAGATGTGCTTGAACTTCTACCTGTAGAGTTATCAAATTTTTCATCTGTAGAATCATCCGAGACTGATATTTCAGCGTCTGAGAGATCGATATATGATGGGTCTAAAATAATTAAAGAAGACTCCAAGGGATTTAGAGGATTTTGCATTTTTTTGGTGGATGAAAAGCGTTCGTTATTGTATTGCTCGACCAATGACTTTTCCAAAGCAAAACATTTCACTTCTCTTCCGGTGAACAGGTGTCGGATATCTTTAAAAGTCAATAGGCAGCCACAAGAAAAAATTACAGCAAAAACCCCCAACACTCCCAATGCAATTTTTCCGGCAGTTTTCGAAATACGTTCTCGTTTATCAAGCACTATGTAAGAAAATTGCCCACTAGAATTTATAGGACGGGCATAACTATTAAATTTTATTGAATTTTCCCATGTGGAGTATTCAGCAAGATTTTTTTTATATTCATTAATGGTGTTAAATTTTTCACATACCCGCATTTTGACCTTCTTTTTATATAAATCGTAAATTAATAATTGTAACTGCAAAACCGCATAGGATTTTCAACTAGTTCTTCCCGATCCCAGTAATATACAATAAAACATATCTTAAACTAAAATATTAACCAACAGAAATGTCAAAAAATCTCAAAAAAAAAAAACAACTTCTTTTTCAATTTAAATGAAAAATAAACATGCTGGAAGTATAGAATCAAATCTAGACAAATCTTCACATAGGTTTAAGCGATAGATCCAATGCCGTCAACTTAGGGATTGTTAGTGCAACATCCTTTCAACGCAAAGAAGAGCAAAAGAAATCAAAAGGAAAAGGACCGAACAGTTTGTGCCATCATTTTCTTTTGCCTTCTCTTTACGTCCTTTGCGCCTTTTGCGCTTCTTCTGCGTTGAAAAAAAGGCTAGTCACATCACCAACTTTCAGTTGATTGTATTGAAATATATGTAGGCATTATATTAATAAAATTGCTTTTCCGATTAATTAAGTAAAGATTCCAAATCCTTCTCACATACGCGCATGAGCGTGTCAATATATCTAGATTGACGCTTACGTTTTTTTAACGTATGGCTCTACCCAAATTTTACGTTTTAGTAACTTACTCGATATTGGTGCGATCGAGCTACATTGAAATCCTCCACATCCTTACTACTTATATTGTCGCAACATCAATTATGCAGCAAATCACGCAAATTGCCATTATTATAGTCTGCAGCCTTATCAGGATGGCCGGCGAGAATTTTTGTCTGGAATAGATCCAGCATCCTTTCTTTGCCCTGCTCATTGAACCATTCCTCAAGGAATTCCAGTTCAGGTTTCGTGTAGGACGATTCCCCGCTCAGGAACTTCACTTTGACAATTTTCTCGAAAAGTTCCTTAGACACTGGCTGCGTCTTGTCGTTAAACCCCGTGGTCAAATTGTACAAAGACAAGAAAAAATTTCCTTCAGTTTTTTCCCTATTTGCATCTTCTTGGCTTAAAATAATGAGGTCTCTGCCCTCGTTGACGACTTTGACAAACTCCAAAAGAGTACGATGGTTACCCAGTAACCTCAAATCGGTAAGTTGCGGCATTCTTGCTGGCCATTCCAAAGCGTTAATGGATATTCGAATCCCCTTAAAAGCATCGCTAAATCCCTCCAGAGCCGGATCAAATTGACAACAATCCCCCATCGATAGACATGAAGCCCATGAGTATCTTTCAAAAATCTTTGAAGTCAACTGAACGGGATTCTCAGACACTCTAAGACCAACATTCCCCAAAGTTGTTTTTCCTTTTTCTTTATGTTCCTGAACCTCAAGCTCAGTTTGAGTTTCTTGTTGTGTCTCTTGCTGTCTCTCCACAGTTTGATCTGAATCCGTATCGCGCAGTGGAACAGTGACTTTTGCTGGAAGGGAGTCAACATGAGCCTCACAAATGGCATCCACTCGGGTTAAGGCATCTTCTTTTGTTATTCCATTGTTCTCTAAAAATGGAAGCTCTTCGAAAATCTCGTCAAGCCTGATAATCGATTTATTTCTTTCTTGTTCTAACACTACAATGCTATCTTCCTCATGACCTATGATGCCATGCAAATCTCTTGGCTCCTTGCATGCCTCTTTAATCCATTCCTTCTCTAGCACCGAAAAAGCTTCAGCCATTTCATCGACGCTAAATTTTTCACTCAGCAACAAATCAAAAAGCAATGATTGAACCACGCTAGAAAGCTCTTGCCGGAAGGCTTTAAAATTGTCCTTTCCCTGCTGCCTAACTTGGTTAATGATCAGAAAGCGAAGGATATCATCAAATTGAAGAGGAACTTCTTCCTTTTCCCCATCCTCATCTCCAAACTCCTCAGGTTCAGCTTTTAGCCTCTGCCGGATAATCGATTCCACTTCTTTACTGACAACGAATTTTACCCTTTGGCCCTTTTCCAATCCTCTAAGCCTCCAGACCGCTTGAAGGAGGTCACGTAGAAGCATGTTGCCTCCAATAGTCACTATTCCTACAGCATTAGGCTTTTGTTTGACATCGGCGCCGGTGGTGTGACTTTGGTCTAAGAAAGTATCTCTATCAGAAATACGTGTTTTAGACTCCGTTAGCAACACTTCGGTCTTCCCGTTAGTTTCTACCTGCTCATTGCGCTCATTATAAAAAACAACCGGTCTTCCGTTGGTAAGGGCCATCTGCCTTGCGATAGCTGTATTCCCCCCTTCTTTGAAGTAACCACCCGCATCGCTAATCATATCAAAAGAGATATTTTGCTCCTCAAGCTCCGCTAGCAAGGACTCGGGACTTTCTTCTTCAACCGTATACACCTCATGACGGCTATGCTCCCATAAAACCTTAATTGTCCTCATGTCCATTCCAGGTTCCGGGCGAGCCTGCAGTTTAGTGTGCATGCTTTTGCTGTTCCATAAAGTTCCCGTGAAACCTAGAAGTATGAGGTAGAGCGCTGCAAGGTTATGTGGATTACAACTACTTTTATGACTGAAAAGCTCCAATTGCGGTAGGATGATGTCTGAAACAAAATTGCTCTTTTGCGCAGGGGTTGAATTGATCTCTTCCACAATTTTATTGATCTGGCCCTCTCTTAGGTTAAATAGAGGAACATCAAAGTTTCCACGCAATTTTAAGAATGTTTGCCATGCTTCTGTTTTTTCAAGTGGCATACTTGGTGTTTCTTTAAGCTCTTTCATTGCTTTGGATTGAAGTCGCTCTATCTCCTGAACGACAATTTCACGAGACACACCCTTTTTCAAGTAGTATTGATACGTGTAGTTCATGGTGATATAGGATTTGGCAAATTGAGATCCAAAGTTCGGGGTATTCGCCGCAGCATACGGAATCGCGATGTTGCCTTGATCGTCTGTATCTAATCCATATTTTTCATCACATTTACGCGTAAGGGTATGCGGAAGAAATCCTGAAATTTCTTCTGCTGCTAAGGCGAGAATATTTTGTATTTCATTGCTTTGTTGATCATAAAATAGCTGGGCTTTTTTAATATGCTTAGGATCTCGGCATAAATAGTGAATGGCGGCTTCTTTTTCTTCAACAGAAGCATTTAACCCTAAATTGACAAAAAATCCCTGCGTTTCTTGAGTCAATTCATCGGAATCAAAAATCAGCGTCTCCAAATTCTCAATGAATCGTTCTGCAAGGATTGTTTTTATGCGGCTATCTCTATTGTAAAGCTCTTCGGTCAGTACCGGAGATTCCATATTGGGTTCAGGGTCAAAATCGATGCGTGCTGCAGCTTTAATGCAAGGATCGGAATAAAGAATCGAATAAATTTCTGAAATGACTTTGAGATCTCTAGAATTGACGCTCAGTTTATCACCTAAGCTAAAGCTCAATTCATGCAATACGTTATAGATCGTATCGGCTTCATCGACTAGAGGGTTCCCTGAAGTGCCCAACAGACCTAGGATCTCCCGCATCAGCATTAATTCTTCAGGAAATTCACCCTTTGACAAGGATATTTTGCACTGCTCAATGAATTTAAGCATAAAACATTGAACGCTGCTGCTTGTCATAATCAAGCATTCCTTGTTCTTTTGTACTGCCTTAAGATCATCCCGTATCATTTTCAAAGAGAAAGTGGAAAATACTGTATTGCGGTCAAAATGAAGAGCTCGAACAGATTGCGAAAAGGGCGCTAATATCTGTTGAGTATCTGAAGAAACACTTTCGAAAAAAGGCTTAGCTACAATGACTGTAGAAAGAACGACGCCATCGGCACGCAGGAGACCAATGAGAGGAAGGAGCACTTTAGACTTGCCCGATCCCATGATCATTTCCATGACAGGGTTAAGATCCCCATCCTTGAGCAATTGCTTAAGTTTTATAACTTGAGATTCTCTAAGAAGGATGTTTGCATAATATTCAAAAACCAGATAGGCAGGCTTCTTTTCAGACTTGAATTGGCGAGTAGCAAGCAGCCGCTCAGCAAGTTCTTGAACCTGTTCTTGTAATTCATCATTTGAACAATCCTCATCTATTAAACAGTCTTTCACAATATTAAGCTGTTCGTGAGCCCGACTTCTCTGCTGTTCTTTGGTTGAAATGACAAGATATTTTGCAATCTTTGAAAATAGCCTTGTAATCTCTGTAGCATCCAAAGCTGGATTTCGTTGCTGCAATGAGATCGTATCCATGCGGCCAAAGTAAACAAGTAGATCTTCTAAAGTAATCACTTTTTCTGAAGCGCCTTGCTGTCTAAGCTTTTTCAGTAAGCTAGCTTGGGCATCCAGTGGAAGGCGGTTAGCCAGTTTCAAGATAGCTGATTTTAGCTTAATCAATTTGCTCTCAGATTCGATTTTTCCAGAGGCTAACATCTCTTCAATGTTTCCAAGACCATCCTCAGGCCCCTTCACATTCAGTTCATATTTCACAGCCGGGAGGTTGACCTTTTCGTCTGTTATTTCAGCTGCAAATCCAGCGATTACCTGTTTGTACAGAGGCTCTTTACTTGCGGGTGCATTTACCTCTTTATTAAGCCACCCCTTCAATAAGTCCTTTTTTTTCCTGGAAAAAGGAATTATTTTAAAACACTCATTTTGATCACATAGGTCATTAAAGGTTGTAAGTTTGGGAGCACTACACTTAACTTCAATAGCTGGAGGTAAATATTGTTCGTCATCAAGCCTAAAATCTTCTTGGGTCAAATTAGCAACCTCCATAGGCGCTTTTTGAAATGTCTCTAACTCATTTAATTTTCCAGCCCCAACATCATCTGCAACAGCTAAAACATTTGACCACCATTTATTTCTTTGCTCATGATCGACATGTTTGATGTCCGGTGGCGAAAAAGCTTCAGGATTCTGTAGAACACATTCTAAGAGTTTACCCCAGGGAGCTCCTTCCTGATGTCTAAAAAAGATAAGGCCTTTTTTTAATCTCTTTTTATCCTCATCAGAACCGATACGGGCAATTTCATAGAGATCAAAAAAATTCGATTGCATATAGCCACCCACACGAGTGATCAACATTTTGCTGAAATCGAAGATTTTAAGTTCTTCACCCCTGGAAAGTTCTGCTGTGCTAGGACACTCTTGGTTGGAGAACATTTTTGTGAATGTCATAGCTACATCATCACGTGGAACGCTCATTTTATCTTCTTTAACGAGGGGAAGAACATACTGTTTGGCGTAGCTTGGATCAAGTTCTTCCAGTCTGATGAACAATTTAGTGTCGAACTTATCATTAAGGGCAAATTTAATCAGGAACGCTTCTTCTTCAGGAGTGAGCTTGAGTTCAGTTATATTCGAGTAGTGAGAAAGATAATCGCTTAGCAAGGGAGCTACGCATTTCCTAAGCTCTTTATTCACAGTTTGAGTATGGTCTGTTTTATTTTTGATAAGCAGGTAAGTCGCAAAAGTACGCGCGGCAATACCGTTACCTGAACTATCCCCGACAATTTCTCCTAGGTCGATAATATTTGATAGCAGCAACTCCTCTTCATTAGAGTAGCTACTCAATTTGACAGCGTATTTCCGCAGCAATTTTGCTGCTCTTCCATACTCTTGAACCGCAGAATAAATATAAGATAAAAAGAGATTGCTCTTTTTTGTTCCTGAAACTAGCTCTCCGTTGGCATTTAAAATATAAATCCCATAGCTCTGTTTGAAATCATTTTCCGGGGCTAAATTCTGATTAATGGCATGTTTGGCCTCCAGAGATTCTCTGTCATCTTCCAAATTTGCCAACCAATGATTAGGGATCAGGATTTTTTTTTCACCTTTATCATTTTCTAGCACCAAATAATGTGTGTAAGCTCCTAGAGCCGAAACATACTGTTCAGTACTTAAGAAGAAACCACCTTCATTAAATTGATCGGAAGCAAGGCGGGAATTCTTTACGTCATATGTAAAGGAAAGGTTAAAACGAGGAAGTTCAACGTGACGCAGTTGTGTGCTCAACAGACTATCCTCATACCACTCTTGAATAAAAGAGGCGTCTTCAAAATGCGTTAAAACAGTTTGGGCCTTACCGAGCTGAAGCTCTTGCGCATAACGTTTAACGCTTACCACATTTTGAGGGTTAGGAAGTGGGTCTCCATAACGATCAGTGAAACCATATCCCCATTCTTCCTTTAGACAAGCTTGCGCATACGGTTCATTGGTTGCTGCATCCACTATCTCTACAAGTGAAGGTTCATCAAGATTTTGCCAATGATTAAAATTTTCAACCAGGTGTCGACTAGCCAATACACTTTGAGGAAATTTTTCGTCCCGAATTTCATATAAAAATGCCTCTCTAGGGACAAATTGATACCACTTTCCATCCCGCTCTTGTTCGATGATCAACACATTCGGCATTTTTCTGATAAGAGTTTTATTGCCTGAACGATCTTTAAATCTATAGAAGTTGGCTCCCTTAATGGTCCCCTTTGAGACACTGCTAAAAAGTTGCTGAAAATGAGGATGTTGTCGTATGTCTGAGGGAAGCGAAACCTTCATATTCTGAACTAAAAGTCTACTGGTTAACGGGTAGTAAGTGTATGAAGGATTCCTATCGCTTGTAAAATAAGAGAACTGCCCTTTCGCACAGGTTGCCTCCCATGATCGCTTTCCTCCCCCTTTCATTTTGCGTTTAATGGTATTCAATAAGTTCGTGTTAGGTTCGCCTGAGGCATCAATTAGTGTATCCTCGATACTCCTGGCATGAATGTGAAGAGACTCGCCCACCTCTTTATTTGTTTGTGGACAACTCCATTTCAACGGAATGGGATTCTCTTGCAAATAGGCCGTCCCTATCAGCAAGTCAAGATGATCTTCTGGATCAAGCTTCTGCTTCTTCGATAGTGCTGCGACAAGCTCACCGTAAATGACACTTTTATCTTCTGGTTCTAAACCGACCTTTTCTAAAAGTGCTCTGAGCTTGTCTATGGATCCTTGAAACTCCATTTTGTCAGGCGCGAATCTTTCGAATAAGCGGCACATCCGCAATAAAAATACAGAAGTCTGGATGTTGCCTTCTGTTGTATAGCGATCAAGTTGTGTTTGCATGAATTCGGCAAATTTGTCAGTAAAACCGGGAATTTTGAACTCGTTGATTAAGGCATTCTTCTCAAACATGAATATCTGAAAGAGTGATTGATAATCTGGAATGGCAAGTTTTGCAGGGCTTTTTGTAAAATAAGCAAATGCTTTGGCTATCCGCAATTCATCATGAAGAAGGATGTGTTTGATTTCTTTAAATAATTCATCGGAAATTCCAATAGAATAGTCACTCACATGGCTGGCAAGGATGTTTTTCTCAAACCTATATTTATTTTCAGCTTCTTTTGCACAATGGTTGATTAATTTTCCCAGCTTGGGGCATTGAAAAGGACGATAAAATCCGGCATAACGTAGGATGGGTTTATCGCGAATTTTCTTCACTTCAGAATATTGCTTGATGAGATCACCTGTCAGCCCTTTTACAGAGAAATAAATTTCAGCCCAATCATCCGTCAATTTTTTAACTCTTAAAATGAGTGAACAATCGATCTTCTCGATAGGAGGATTACCGATACATTCATGAGACAGATAGAGAAGATACAAATGTGTATCGCGCATGGATTTAAACCATTCAGGAAGTTTATCACTGGCATACATATACGCATTTTTTTGCGCTTCATCTAAAAAAATAAAATCGGGATTACTTACGCTCAATTCTTTTACCACATCTGGAAAAAGATCCTGTATCTGGGATTCCATAGCCCAATTTTTTCTATCAGTTATGAAGTGAAAATATGAACTTTCACCAAGATTAAACCTGTGATTAAAATTATAATTCCCCTTTTTATTCATTAAGTCATGATTTTTTTTGAGTAATTCATACTTTTCATCACATTTTTTCTCTACGAATTTTGTCATTTCCGTTATTTCATTTAATTCTTCGTCTATTTTTAAAACCTCGACATTCATTTTATTTTTTTCTGAATAGCCAAAAAGTTTTCTTTTATCAGATAAAAGATCATTTTCTCTTCTTTCGAGCGCTTGCTCTTCAACTCGAAGTATTTCTAGCTCCTTTTGAATTGCTCTAAACGAATCAGCAGAAGCATCTAGAGAATGGACAATTCGGTAAAATTCCTCATGAATGGTAGTATCCCCCACTTTAAAAAAGAGAGAATCATTAGAACTTAAGTTGAACTGGAGCAACTTTAGATTTTCCGGTTCTATAATGATCGCAAGCTGTTGCTGCAAATAGAGCAACTTTGTCAAAGCGTATTGCTTGTCGGGATGGACCACATACGCATCAGGAAGACGTAAGCAGGTCTCAAAAAAGATTTTGGATAGTTTCCCTAAGTCTTCCATAACATCTTTAGCTTTTTCGGGATCTTCTTCAAAAGTCTCAGCAAAGTCTTTGGCATCCAACTGACGCATCCAATCGACCAATGCAATGTTCAAGGCTTGTTCCTCCCCTGCCTGCAACGCAGTTTCCGCACTAAGAAGAATTTCTTTGAGGGCTTCTTCGTACTCCTTAGAAAAGGAAGATTGAATGCTTTCATACGCAAACGAACAGGGTTGAGTCCCCATTTTATTTGAAGCACTTTCAAGCTGTTCATGGAGAGGCTGATGCGTCAAATTGAAGCTATTTAGATTTACAGCTGTAGCTTCCCAAGATCTCTTATTAGGATTAAGAACTTGGGGTTCAGGCTTGTAAGCAGGGTCTCGCATTTCTTCAATTTTGCCAGAGAGCTTTTGCAGTTTGTAGGAAGCATACATGGCATACTGGGAACCGACAATTCCTTGATCAAAAGCTTTAGCAATGGTTCTAGACAACTTTTGATGGGATTTATCGAGTAATTTCCACTGAGCTTTTGAGACAACCTCTTTTCCAAAAATAAAATCAACTAACCGGTGCCACCATCCATTTCTGGAAAAGGTTTCTTTGTGAGAAACAGATACCCGATCAATCAAGTTTTGTAGTTTCATGTCACAGATCAGTTGCTTGTAGTGGTCTTTCAGCATTTTTGTAGAGATAAAAGCCATGGGCGATCGCCATGCACAGAGCCCTGAAAATTGTGTGGTTTTTAAGGATTCAACTGGGCTGTCTTCATGGGTTATGACTGCTTCGGGCGTCAGTTTGAAAAGGGCTAGGAATCCCTGATAGACATCTTTTGTTTCGTAGTTGGTCTTGCTATCTGACCCGGGTAAAAAGGCATTTGTTTGGAGCTCTCTGATAGCTGAGAGCACATTTTTATCGAGAAGGTTTTTTTTAGAAACACCTGTAAAATCGATGTAGGGTAGCCTTTTTATTTTATTTCCGACAATCCCACCGTAGTGTATTTCTGCTCCGGCACCCAAATTAAATAAACGAAATGTAGCTTCGTCGGAGTCGTCAAGATTTGGAATGATTTCATATACCATTGCATGCCCTGATGGAACTCCAGCCCAACCACCTGGCAGAAGCATAGCTTCCTTCGCAGTAAATGCCTGTTCAATCTTGTCTTCAATTCCGGTAAAATCAAGTGTTAGTTGAACTGCTCCGTTGATAGAATTTAAATCCTCCTGAGTTAGCCCGTAAATAGGAAGCCCTTGCTGTTCAGACCGTTCGTTTAAAAAGTCAGCTAAAGCCCCTAAAGTTGTTTCAAGTTTGGATCCCTCGAAAGATTGATTGTTTTTGCCGAATTCATTAGCTTGCATATGAAACGACAAATGGGAAGCAGAGTGAGTGTTCCGGCTGCTACTCATTTTTCTTACGCGATGGAACGATGGGAGTTCATCATCTAGGGGATCTGTAATCCATGAAGATTCAATCCCCTCCATTGAAAGTCTATCTTTACCTTCTAAGCTGATCAGTTTTTTGTAAATTTCATGAATTCTACCTGCGGAATCGCTATTTTTTTCTGCTGTTGTGATTTTAAATACATAATTTTTGACTGTTTTTGCTGCAACTTTGTTGTCTAGCCATTGACCCTGGGCAAGAGAAAAATAGGTTCGCTTGAAAAAAAGGGTTATTTTTGAAAGAAACGCGCTGATATTTTGAATGATTTCGGTTTGATTTTTCTCTACAGGCGTTTCTACACAACTTAGTATTGCGTCGAGCTTATTCAAATTATCCTGCAATTTAGTATTGTCCATAACCCTCTCTCTTGACATTTTTTACAAAATTTCAACATAAATATAATTTTTTAAATTTATAATAGGTTATTATAACATGTAGTGCGATTATCTAAAACACAATTAATTCGCCTTTCTAATTGTAAAATTTACAGAATTTAACGTGAAATTGAAAGTGCAAGATTTGCCTTTCAGATAGGCACATTTTTTCTTGATGACTTCTGTTTTCAAGCAGAAGAGGCTGAAAGAAAATTATTGAAGCACAATTTGTGAAGGCGG
Organism: Parachlamydiaceae bacterium; assembly: GCA_013813265.1. Classification (GTDB taxonomy): domain Bacteria; phylum Chlamydiota; class Chlamydiia; order Chlamydiales; family Parachlamydiaceae; genus JACCRY01. The sequence continues at coordinate 9,493 of JACCRY010000124.1, read as the reverse complement.
ATAAGCCATTGGTGTCTGGCCTGATATTCTGATATTTGCCTCTGTGATTACTTTCAAAAGCATTCGTGGCAAATGTCATAATGTCAGGCCTGACACCAAGGCCAGCGTGTGGTATATCTAAGGTAAGGTAATATGACAGTTAAACAGTTAGTTCTTTTAACTCTAAACTTCCTTAGCGGAGGCCTTGGTGTCAGGCCTGACTTTCTGACATTTGCTACGAATATTTTAAAGGTATGGCCAAAGCAAATATCAGAATATCAGGCCAAACACCAATGGCTTTACACTTTCACGCAAATTTATTCACGACGCAATTTCCTTTTTATCTCTTTTTCTTCATTTTCCGAAAGCAATAGCATTCTTGTGTCAAGAACAAGGTGTCACAAGGACAATTCTTCGACAAAATTAACAAGAATGCCATGCATTTTGCCTCTCTTTGTGCTCTGAGACCATTGTGGTAGATGATTCATTTGCTCTGGCCCTAAACTTTTGAGATTGCATTTGAACAAAAGGTTCTGTTATATTGTGTAAAAATTACTGTTCTCCCATAGGTAAGAGTTAAAGTAATAACCTAACCACATATAGCATAACGGCAGAGAACTTATGTCATCGATTTTCAGACTCCCGCTAATATTATTTTTGTGCCTCATCTTTCAGATAAATTTAATTAATCAATTATTTCCTTCATCAAATGAATCTTTTTTCCCTCAAAAAAAAATCATGTCTTTCCATGTAGACTATAAGAAATCGACGTCCGAACTTTGTTCCATAGCCGTAAAACATGGATGCTTTCGATCAAAGACTAGAAAAATGCAGCTTTGTCATCCCTACACCCTATTTTACAATTCCTTATTTAAAGATAAAAGAGATCACCAACTTGTGATTGCAGAATTAGGAATCCGTGATGGTGCAACTTTGTTAATGTGGAATGAATATTTCTCCCGTTCAATGTTATATGGCTTCGAGTCTAATATTCAGTTGGTCAATGCATTTGAAAATAACTTTTCAAATGATCGGATGAAAGTCAATCACATAGACGCCAAAAATCAATCATCCATTGCACAAGCATTTCATGCAGTCGGAATGCAATATGATTTAATTATCGGAAACTCTTCTCCTATATTTGATGATCACATTAAAATTATCAGAGATGCTTATTCCTATTTGAAGCCAGGTGGAATGCTTATTATTGAAAATGTCCAAAATATTTATCTTGAAAAAGATTACATCAAAGAGTTGAAATCAGTCCTTGCAATGTTTCAAGATTATTATTTTATTACAATGACTCACCAAAACAGAATTTCTGATAATTCTAAAAATTCTAATAATGACAAGCTATTTGTTTTAGTAAAAGAAGGTGCTGAACCTATTTTCAAAAACAAAAAAAAGATGACTATTATCACCCCATCCATGCGCCCTAACAATTTGATTACAGTGTACGATTCTATAAATTTTGATTACGTAGATGAATGGATTATTGTTTATGATGGAAGTAAAATATCCGAAAATCCAAATCTGTTTGCTCATGCAAAAAATGGTAAAATTAAAGAATATATTCATACGAGTGAAGGAATCAGTGGAAATCCCCAAAGAAATTATGCTCTCGATCATGTCCAAAATGATGACACCTATCTGTATTTCGTAGATGATGATAATGTTATTCACCAGGATTTATATCAACTTCTTGATATTTTAGATGATGGCAAAATGTATACATTTGACCAAGAAAGGAGATTGAATGGAGATTGCATAGAACTGGGTAGAATAGATACCGCTATGGTTTTAATTGACTTCAAACTTTGCAAGGATAGTCGATGGATATTAAATGAATACGCTGCTGATTTTTATTTTTTCAATGAATGCTATCAAAAAAACAAGAATCATTGGATTTATTTCAACAATGTATTTTGTACTTACAATAAACTTCCCCGATAAATCCAACCTTGCTCAGAGAACATAACTGGACATTCCGATGCATCGGAATGTATACCGTTAATTCTGGAGCAAATCACGTAAGTTGCTATTGCTATATTCTGCCGCTTTATCGGGGTGACCGGCAAGAATTTTTGTCTGGAATAAGTCCAACATTCTTTCTTTGCCTTGCTCATTCACCCATTCCTTAAGGAATTCCAATTCAGGTTTTGTATAGGATGATTCTCCCCCCAGAAACTTTACTTTGACAATTTTTTCAAAAAGTTCCGGAGATACAAACTGCATCTTATCGTAAAACCCGGTAGTCAAATTGTACAAAGATAAGGAGGAATCTATCTCTTTTTTTGCTTTCTCAGCATCTTCCTGACTTAAAATAATCAAATCTCTACCTTCATTGACGACTTTAACAAATTCCAAGAGCGTACGGTGGCTGCCAAGTAGCTTCAGATCGTTAAGTTGAGGTTTTTCTGCAGGCCATTCCAACGCGTTAATGGACACTCGGATTCCTTCAAAGGCATCACTAAATTCTTCGAGAGCCGGATCAGATAGACAACAATCGCTCATCGACAAACATGAAGCAGTATTTATAGCCCCTTTTGATTTCCGATTGAAAACCAAAGGAGTTGCTTCAACTAGATCATCATCCACTACATAATCAACTTTTCCTAAAACAGTTTTTCCTTTTTGTGTGTGTTCTTGAACCTCAAGCTCTATTTGAGTTTCTTGTTGTGTTTCTTGCTGTCTCTCCACGGTTTGATCCGAATCTGTATCACGCAACGGGACTGTGACCTTTGCTGGCAGAGAATCGACGTGTGCCTCACAAATTTTATCTACTCGTGTCAAGGCGGCTTCTTTTGCTATTCCTTTTTTCTCGAGAAAAGGAAGCATTTCGAAAATCTCGTCAAGCCGGGCAATCGCTTTCATTCTTTCTTGCTCTACCACTTTATCGCTATTTTCTTCATAGCCGATAACGCCATGCATATCTCTTGGCTCCTTGCAGGCTTCTTTGATCCATTCACTCTCAAGAACTGAATAGGCTTGAGCCATCTCATCAACGCTGAAATTTTCATTCAGTAACAAATCGAATAGCAAGGATTGAATAACGCTAGCAAGCTCTTGTCGGAAAGCTTTAAAATTGTCCTTTCCTTGCTGTCTAACTTGGTTAATGATCACAAAGCGGAGGATATCATCAAAACTAAGAGAAGTTTCCCCTTTTTCTTCATCGGTATCTTCTATGCCCTCATTTTCAGTTTTGAGCCTTTGACGAATAATCGATTCAACTTCTTTACTGACGACAAATTTTACCCTTTGGCCTTTTTCAAGACCTCTAAGCCTCCACACTGCTTGTAGAAGGTCACGAAGGAGCATGTTGCCTCCAATGGTTACAATTCCAACAGCATTGGGCTTCTGTTTGACATCTGCGCCTGTGGTATGACTTTGGTCTAAAAAGGTATCTCGATCAGAAATACGTGTTTTGGACTCCGAAAGCAATTGTTCAGTCTTGCCGTTAGTTTCTACCTGCTCGTTGCGCTCATTGTAAAAAACAACAGGTCTTCCGTTGGCGAGTGCCATCTGCCTTGCGATAGCAGTATTCCCACCTTCTTTAAAATAACCGCCAGCATCGCTGATCATATCAAAAGAAATATTCTGCTCTGCAAGCTGTTCTATCAAAGATTCGGGACTTCCTTCTTCAACCGTATACACCTCATTACGGCTATACTCCCATAGAACCTTAATTGTCCTCATGTCCATTCCAGGTTCTGGCTGAGCCTGCAGTTTGGTGTGCATACTCCTACTGTTCCATAAAGTTCCTGTAAAACCTAAAAGTTTTACGTATAACGCTGCAAGGTTATGTGGATTACAACTACTCTTATGGCTAAAAAGCTCCAATTGCGGCAAGATGATGTTAGAAACAAAATTGCTTTTCTGCGCAGGGCTTGCATTGATCTCTTTAACAATTATATCGATCTGCCCTCCCCTTAGGTTAAAAAGTGGTATATCGGACGTTCCACACATTTTTATAAATGTTTGCCATGCCTCTGTATCTTCGCGCGGCATGGTGGGATTTTCTTTGAGTTCTTTCATCGCTTTGGATTGAAGGCGTTCAATCTCCTGTACGACAATTTCACGAGTGACACCTTTTTTCAAATAATATTGATATGTGTAGTTCATGGTGATATAAGATTTGGCAAATTGAGATCCTATATTCGGAGTATTCGCCGCAGCATACGGGATTGCGATGTTCCCTTGATCCCCTATATCTAATCCATACTTTTCATCGCATTTGCGTGTAAGAGTGTGAGGAAGGAACCCTGAAATTTCTTCTGCTGCTAATGCAAGGATGTTTTGTATTTCATTGCTTTGTTGCTCGTAAAATAGCTGGGCTTCCTTTATATACTCAGGATCTCGGCATAAATAGTGAATGGAAGCTTCCCTTTGTTCAGCAGAAGCATCTAATCCTAAATTGATAAAAAATCTCTGCGTTTCCTGAATCAATTCATCGGAATCAAAGATCAGCATCTTTAAATTCTCAATAAATTGCTCTGCCAGGATTGTTTTTATATCACTATCTCTATTGTAAAGCTCTTCTGTTAGTACCGGAGATTCCCTATTAGGCTCGGGGTCAAAATCGATGCGTGCTGCAGCTTTAATACGAGGATCGGAATAAAGAATCGAATAGATTTCAGAAATGACTTTGACATCTCTAGAATTGACGCTTAGTTTATCCCCCAGGCTAAAGCTCAATTCATGCAAAACGTTGTATATAGTATCGGCTTCATCGACTAAAGGGTGCCCTGAAGTGCCCAACAGACCTAGGATCTCCCGCATCAACACTAATTCTTCAGGAAATTCACCCTTTGACAAGGATACTTTGCACTGCTCAATGAATTTAAGCATAAAGCATTGAACGCTGCTGCTTGTCATAATCAAGCATTCCTGGTTCTTTTGTACTGCCTTAAGATTATCTCGGATCATTTTCAAAGAGAAAGTAGAAAATACCGTGTTGCGGTCAAAATGAAGAGATCGAACAGATTGCGAAAAGGGTGCCAAAATCTGTTGTGTATCTGAAGAAACACTTTCAAAAAACGGCTTAGCCACAATGATTGTAGAAAGGACTACGCCATCTGCACGAAGAAGACCTATGAGTGGGAGGAGCACTTTAGACTTGCCTGATCCCATGATCATTTCCATGACTGGATTAAGATCGCCATCCTTAAACAATTGCTTTAGTTTTGTGACTTGATGTTCCCTGAGAAGGATGTTGGCATAGTATTCAAAAACAAGATAGGCAGGCTTCTTTTCAGACTTAAATTGGCGAGTTGCAAGCAGCCGCTCAGCAAGTTCTTGAACCTGTTCTTGTAGCTCATCATCGGTGCATTCTTCATCTTTTAAACAGCCTTTCACTGTGTTTAGCTGCTCTTGTGCCCTACTTCTCTGCTGTTCTTTGGTTGAAATAATGAGATATTTTGCAATCTTTGAGAAAAGCTTCGTGATCTCTATTTCATCCAGCGATGGATTTCGCTGTTGCAATGAGATCGTGTCGTTTCGGCCAAAGAAAACAAATAGATCCTCTAAAGTGATCACTTTTTCAGAAGTGCCTTGCTGTCTAAGCTTTTTTAGTACGCTTGCATAGGCATCCTCGGTTGGGAGGCGATTGGCGAGCTCCAGAATAGTTGATTTTAGCTTAAACAATTTGCTTTCAGCATCGGCTTTTCCGGAGGATAGCATTTTTTCAATGTCTTCAAGACCATTATCCTCAGGTTCCTTCACATTAAGTTCATATCTCACAGCTGATAAATTGACTTTTTCCTGAGCTACCTCCGCTGCAAATCCCTCGATTGTCTGCTTGTATAGCGGATCAGCAATAGCTTGTGTTTTTGCTTCAATATTAAGCCAGCCCTTCAGTGAATTTTGTTTTTTGTTTGAAAGAGGTGTGAAATTAAAACACTCTTTTTCATCGCAAAGTTCTTTAAAGGTTGTTAACAAAGGAGCGACATATTTGATTTCAATGGCTTCTGGTAAATATTGCTCGACATCGAGCCTAAAATCTACTGGAGTCAAATTAGCGACCTCCACAGGAGCTTTTTGAGATTTGTCTAGCTCTTCCAACATTCCCGCTCCGACATTATCTGCAGTAGCCAAAACATTTTCCCACCAATTTTGTCTGATAACATTTTCTTCATGCCTACCTCTTTCTAGTTTGATGTTTGGAGGAAGGAAATTATTAGGATTGTTCAGAACGCATTCTAGAAGTTTACCCCAAGCAGCCCCTCCCTGATGCCTTAAGAAGATAAGGCCTTTTTTCAATCTCTTCTTATCTTCTTTTGAACCGTTACGTGCAATTTCATATAGATCAAAAAAATTCGATTTTATATAGCCACTAACGCGGGTGATCAACATCTTGCTGAAATCGAAGGTTTTGAGTTCTTTACCCCAGGAAGGTTGTTCTAGGCTAGGGCACTCTTCTTTGGAAAATACTTTTTCAAAAGTCATTGCTTCGACATCACGTAGATCAGCCTCTTTTTCTTCTACTAGCGGAAGTACATACTGTTTAGCATAGATTGAATCAAGTTCCTCCAGTCTGATGAATAATTTGGCATCAAATTTCTCAATGAGCGCAAATTTAATGAGGAATGCTTCTTCTTCCGGTTTGAGTTTAAGTCCCGTAATATTGGTGTAGTGGGAAAGATAATCGCTTAGTAATTTGGGTACACTTTCCTTAAGCTCTTTAGCCACAGTGCGCGTGTGATCGGTTTTATTTTTAATGAGCAGAAAGGTCGCAAAAGTACGCGCGGCAATGCCATTACCCGAACTATCCCCCACAATTTCTCCTAAGTCGATAAATTTTGTTAACAACAACTCTTCTTCTTTAGTGTAACTGCTCAATTTGACAGCATATTTTCGCAGCAATTGTGCTGTTCTTCCATACTCTTGAACTGCAGCATAAACGTAAGATAAAAAAAGATTGATCTTTTTTGTTTCTGAAATTAGCTCTCCGTTAGCATTAACATTATAAAGTGCATAATGCTGTTTAAAAGCATTTTCAGGAGCTAAATTTTGATCAATCACATGTTTCGCTTCAAGAGATTCTCTATCTTTAGGATCTTCCAATTTTTTCAACCATTGTTGGGGGATCAAGACTTTTTTCTCGCCCCTTTCATTTTCAAGTACCATGTAATGTGTATAAGCCCCTAAAGCAGGAACATACTGTTCGGGGCTTAAGAAAAAACCACCCTCAGTAAATTGATCGGAAGCAAGTCGGGAATTCTTTGCATCGTACGTAAAGGACAAATTAAAACGAGGAAGTTCAACTTGACGCAGTTGTGTACTCAAAATGCTTTCTTCATACCACTCTTGAATGAACGAGGGATCCTCAAAATGTGTCAAAACAGTTTGCGGCTTTCCAAGCAGTAGGTCTTCAGCACATCGTTTAACACTTACAACTTCTTGAGGTTTAGGGAGTAGTTCACCATTGTGATAATAAGACGTGTTTCCTTCCTCTTCTTTTAGACAAGCTTCGGCATAAAGTTCATTTGTTTTTGTATCGACTATGTCTATGTGTGAGAGATCAGCAAGCTTTTGCCAATGGTTAAAATTTTCAATAAGGTGCCGGCTGGAAAATACACTTTTCGAGCATTTTGAGTTATTTTGGGATTTTAAAAATGCATCTCTTGGAACAAAGCGATACCATTCTCCGCCCCTTTCCTGCTCGATGATCAACACATTCGGCATTTTCCTAATAAGAGTTTTATTGCCTAAACTGTCTTTGAATTGATACAGGTTAGCTCCTCTAATGGTTCCTTTGGAAACAGTGCTAAAAAGCTGCCGAAAATGCGGATGTTGCTGTATGTCAGTAGGGAGAAGGACCTTCATATTTTGAACTAAAAGTCTTCCGGTTAAAGGGTAATATGTAAATGAAGGGTTTCCATCGCTTGTAAAATAAGGGAACTGACCTTCTTCTTGGGTAAATTGCCATAATCGCTTTCCTCCCCCCTTTAACTTGCGCTTTATGGAGTTCAATAAGTGAGTGTTAGGTTCGCCTGAGGAATCAATGAGTGTATCCTCAATGCTTTTGGCATGAATGTGAAGTGACTCATCAATTTCTTTATTTGTTTGTGGACAATTCCATTTCAATGGAATGGGATTTTCTTGCAAATAAGCCGTCCCTACGAGCAAGTCACTATGATCTTCTGGATCAAGCGTCTGCTTCTTCGATAATGCAGCTACGAGCTCACCGTAAATGACACTTCTATCTTCTGGTTCTAAACCGACCTTTTCTAAAAGTGCTCTAAGTTTGTCTATGGAACCTTGAAATTCCACTTTGTTAGGTGCATAACCTTCGAATAATCGGCACATCCGCAATAAAAATACAGCAGTTTGGATGTTGCCTTCTTTTGTATAACGATCCAGTTGTGTTTGAATAAACTCAGCAAATTGGTTAGCAAAACCGGGAATTTTAAGTTCATCAATCAGAACATTTGATTCAAACATAAAGATTTGAAAAAGTGTCTGGTAATCTGGATCGGCAAATTTTGCAGGGTTTTTTGAAAAATAGGCAAAGGATTTAGCGATGCGTAAGCCTTTATGAAGCAGAATATGTTTGATTTCTTTAAATGATTCATCAGAAACCCCAATCGAATAGTCGGTTACATGACTCACAAGAATATCTTTCTCAGATTTCAAACTATAATGTTTTTGATAGTCTGCACAATGGTCCGCCAACTTACCCAACTTTGGGGATTGAAAAGGACGGTAGTAACCCGCATAACGCGAAACAGGTTTTTCACGAATTTTCTTCACTTCCGGAAATTGATTGATAAGATCACCCGTCAAAGCTTTTACAGAAAAATAGACCTTACCATAATTCCCGCTTCGATCTTGATCCATTTCTACTTTCAAATCGAGAGAACAATCTATTTTTCCAATCGGGGGATTACCGATACATTCATGCGTTAAATACAAGAGATATAAATGGGTATCACGCATGGATTTAAACCATTCAGGAAGTTTATCACTTGCATAGAGATATGCATTTTTTTGCCCTGGTTCTAAAGCTGAAAAGTTTGGGTCGCCTTCATTTAGTTCTTGCAAGGCATCTGGAAAGAGCTCTTGCAAGTGCGATTCAATAGCCCATTGACCTTTATTTTCGAAATTAAACCATGAACTCTTATCAAGATTTTGTTCACTATCAAAGTTATATTCACCTTTTTTATCTATTAACTCCATCATCGGATCCAACACTTCTGTTCTACTTGCTATCACTTCTCTTATTGCTTCTATGTTTTCATCAACCTTCTTAATTTCTTCATTTATTTTAATTATATCCTCATTCATGCCTTTTTCTGGATTGTAACCATCCAGCCTACTTTTCCTATCTAAAAAAACAGTTTTTTGGTTATAATACCCAACGAGTTTATCTAAAAGATTTCTGTTTTCTCTTAACCCAAGTTCACCACTCTTCTGAGAAATTTACTCTTTTTTCGTCATACAAATAATTTAACCAATCGCGTAACCCACTAATTTTCAGCCACATGGGAGTTATGAACATTTTAGCCTCCATTTG
>JACCRY010000111.1 GCA_013813265.1 Parachlamydiaceae bacterium | reverse complement strand
GCTGTTTAAGAAAGTCGCTTAAAAAACTTACCTGCTTCTATATTAATATTTTTTAAACCGGTCTGAATGTAGACAGGATTCTGATTGTCATTTGTTACCCATTTTTTGCCTATTTTGAACCATGCCTCAATTTGCCTGCAAAAAGTGCGTGAGGCTGATATCCAAAGTTGATCATTTTCTTACAAAACCCTTCTGCCGGTACTTTTTGTCTTATATCATTATTTTTTATCGCTATGATGAAGTTTTTAAACAAAGCTTTAACAAATACTTCTTGTTTTTTTGTTATCTCGCCAGATTCCGTGATCTCAACACAGTATTTCATCATGTGAATGATTTTTCCTGGCTCTTCTTTTATAAGATCAGCAGCAGATTTCTGACTTAACTCCAATAATAAATTACTTCTGGTGTCAATTATAATCCTCTTAGGATTTGGGACCACTTTCGGTTCGTCAACTCTTTGCAAAATGAGCTCTTTCCCTTCACAAGCAATATCACGCATCAATTTAACTGTTTGCATTGCAATTCGGATATTCTGAACATCTCCATACAAATCAGGAGTATGTTGCCCAAAATCAGTAACCCCAACTGACCTAAATTGCATTGGAATGGTATAGTAAGTCTCTTCAGTAAGAACATAAGTGTCAACGGTTTGAGCACGAAAATTATAACGTGTATCCCCTTCTCCGAGAAAACGGAGCGGAATAAAGTTGGCTTGATCTTTAAATCCCTCTTGTCCACCTTCAGCAAGGAATGGAGGTGCTCCAAATCCAATAGATCGAACTTCGCAATCATCCTTCTCATATTTTTTTGCTAATTGAAATCCCAAAGCTGTAGCCACTGCACCTTCAGTACCAAACCCGGAACAAACAATTTCAACGTCTCTAAGATCTAATCCAGTAGTAGTCAAAAACTCACTTAATTTTTTATCCACAAGTTCTTTTAAGAGCTCAGATCTTATAATAATTTTCTCATCTCCTGCAGAGAACTTTCCCTTACGAATGCTATGGTTTCCAAGCTTATCTTCATCATTGCAAAAAATGACAATTTTGTGCTTTTTATCAGAAGCCTCTGGTGTATATAAGGATATGTCAAAATGATTCTCTACATCTGAAAATAATCTGTTCACATACGAATCGCTTCCTATCTTATCTATCCCACCTCTACGACCTCCCTGAAGTGCAATTTTACATCCAAGGAACTCAAAGAATCGCTTGTCAAAGTCAATTTTTTTGAAAAGATCTTTTTTATGAATAAAATCAGTTTCTATACCTGAGCTTTCAACAGTGTTAGTAAGAGACTTAAAATTAATTTGATTTAACTTTAACAATTTTTTTCTCGTTTCTTCAGGTAAAGATTGCAATTTATCAATAAGCAACGCTCTCATTTCACTTAGCAAATCGATATGCTCAGGATTATTTCCTACCGCTCGATTGATTTGAGTTGTATTAATCAACCGATTATTCGCTGCGAAAAGCATCGATACAATATCGTCTGAGGAAAGAGAATCTATGAAGCCAGGATATTTTAAGTAGGCAATTGTGACTTGTAAATCTTTTATCGTATTTTTAAGCTTACTTACATCAATCTGATTTACCAGATTAACCTGAATCAAACTTGAATCTAGATTTTCATTTTCTCTACCCAAGAACCAATCTTTCCATGTACTTACTACCCCTGCATCAGACTTCTCTTTCTCTTTTACTCGCAAGACATCAGCCTTCTCTTTCTCTTTTACTCGCAAGACATAGGAATCTGTAAGATTTATCGGCTCAATTTCTTTTTTTACATTTTCTTTGAGTAATTTCAGTATAGATTTTGGAATTTTTCCATCTATCACAGGGTTTATATCAGAGGAAACTTGTGTATAAATGTTCCGTAAACAAATCGGATTTTTCATTGCAGGAAAAAAGTTATCTAAGTTTCCATATTCCATCCGGTTATGACAATTTCGATCGAATAATAATAATTTATGACGAACAGAAAGAGGAAATGTGTGATACAGTTCATCGCTAAAGTCCCCAAGAGCTTGAGTTCGATCAACCAGCTGATCAGATTCAAACTTGATTCGGATAGGAAAGAAGTTTGTAGATCGACTAATATTATAAGCATCTTCTGTCGTAACAACCGGAGTGGAACCTGCAGAAATTGATTTAACCTGTATATTTGGATTCAATGCGGCAATTTTACTTCCTACAACAGCAGCAGCAGATCCTGAATTACCAAATCCGGCTGTGATAAATTCGATCTCGCCATCTCTAAAATTTTCTTGGAAACCTTCAAGGATCATATTACTTGTGATATCACTAATAACATTCGTAGCTGCTGCAAGAATGCTTGGATCGCCTAAAAGTCCAAGTTGATGATCGATTCCTTGAATAAGACTCCATTGAGTCTCCCCCGTCATAAATAGTAAAAGCTTCTTCTTTTCATTTTCAGAAGACGGATATTCGTAAATTTCGTACCCTAATCCAGAATTTTTGTGTATAAGCTCAAAAGACTTATCCAAAGGTGAGGCGGGATCGGCAATTTTACTTCCAATGGCCTCCAAAACTGATTCAGAAAATTGCATTCTTTCAGCTGCATCCAAGTGTGTCCAGAATTTTTTAGAATAGCCAGGTAAGTTTTCTATATTTTTCTTCATGAATAAGCAAAAATTCTGGTACTCGGCGCTCTGTCGCAGTTCAGATAGATCATTTTCGACTATCCGTTGATTGAGGTTGCTTTGAATTTTTATCAAGGTATCGATAATGAACTGGGAGTTAGGATCCACATTTTTGGCGGGCAACGAAATATGAGCAATTAAAGCCATGAAAACGACGGATTCTAGACTAAGAAGTTCATTATTATTGTAGGATTTTCCATCGACTAAACCATCCAGTATTGATTTCAGAAAGGTGTTAATGCTAGATGTTTCAAATGGAGAAGACGGAGGCTCCTTAGAAAATTTAATATTTCCATTTTCCAGAGTTAAAAAGGATAAGCTTGGGTTCTGTATAGCACTTTCTCCTAACCGCATAAAAAGTTTGATTTTATCTTTACCTGAAGCACCCAAAAGTTCCCTCATGTTAAGTTTTGCTTCAATGACCTCATCTGGCGGAAGTTTCAAACTTTTAAGATACATATAAGCGGCGGCTGTATCTGTTCTCTTGACTAATAGTTTTTTTAGAGAATGCAAACTCCATAAAGAATTTTCTTTCATGAGCAGTTTAATATTGCCAAGAGATTTATTTAACCCTAGTACATTATCTGTACTCCCTTTTCCAATTGCATCAAGAAGTTCTTGGAGTTTTTGAATCTCATCCAAAACAGTACACTCTACCTCAGCGTATTGCTTAATTGATTCCGACAAACTTTTAAAATCAGGATTCAATTCAAGTAGCTCGGCACAGACCCTAAAGGCCTTTCCCGCATCTTTATTTTCTCTTTTTGCACCTTCTTTTTCAAAGTTTGCAAAGGACAAAAACTCCTGAGAATCAGAAGAGTCTTCCCAATCACTTTTAACAGGAGTCAGCATCTTTTTAAACTTACACATGTATGTTTTAAAAAAGCCATCTTTGAGCATGTCCAAAAAACCCTCAACACTTATGACCGAAGTTACAGCTTCATATATAACTTCATTTCTTAAGTCATTGGCAATATCATCTCTTTCTTCTTCGGAACAAGATAGGAGGCGTATTAAGTCACCCTGAATATTTTTGTACTGTTCAAAAAAATCATTAAACTCTGGGTGATTAAGCAGTTCTAATGCACCTTTCCCCCTAAATTCTTGATGTATATGCTCTAAATTTATTATAAACTGACTTTGAGCTAAAATTGTATCTTCATCAGCCTTTGAAACAAATTCCTGAATTTCATTACTATTCATTGTATCACGCATGCTTCTAATAACTTCTTTAAATTCCTCCAACTCCGCATCATTGATCTCAATTTCGATGAACCCGCCATTTATTTTATTTAACTCATCCAAGTTATTGCTGGTAAAAAGACTAAGAAATTGGTTAATATTGTCCGGACTTTGGATAATATGATCCACCTTCTCCTCTCCTAGAAGCTGACCCGCAAGCGCCCTAATGGCCTCTACGTTTTTGATTCTGTTCACATTTGTCAGAAATGCTTTTTGCTTATCTGCTAAATTATCTCTCACCCAGAATAAATTGGAACAACCGAAAAATTTCCCCAATGCATACACTATTTTCGATATAGATTCGTCAATATTAGTGTTCTCAAAGGCCAGCTCAGCCAAATCGTCTACATTTTGTGAAATTGAATTAAATTTTATTAAGTTTGGATTTATCATTTATATCCTTAAAATTTCCTGGTTTCTAATATTTTAAATCTTGACATCGAATTCAATAAACGTTTACACCTAGTTCATTTAATGAATATATTATACACTTCCCGCCAATTATATGCAACTCCAAAAGGAAATAGAAATGAAAAGTGTTAATTTGATTTTTGAAAGGCATCCCCTAAACCTACTTTTTTGAAAATGAAAAAAATATAGAAAAAATTTTGATTTATAAACGTAAACGTTTCATTTAATAAGATTTTTATTTAGCGACATAAACAACATTGACTTCTATTTAATTATATAATATAATAAATATACATTTGATTTTCTGGATTTCGTAAAGACAAAAATATCGGATTGCATTTTTTTTCTAAAGGGGAGAGAATGAAAGTTTCATAGGAGAATAGGAGATAAAGTGAATTTTTTAATATCCTTGCTAAAGCCAGCTCCTAACATTCCAGAAATGGAAGACAAGGAAGCTATCCAAAAATTATATCCTTACTGGCGCTACCGCACCCTATATACGATTTTCATCGGATATGCATTCTACTATTTTACTCGCAAAAGCTACACATTTGCAATGCCAGGCCTCATTGAAGAACTTCAGTTTGACAAGGGACAGATCGGAATTTTAGGATCTATCTTTTCACTAACATACGGAGTCAGCAAATTCGCTAGTGGAATGCTTTCTGATTGCTCTAGTCCTCGCTATTTTATGGCAACAGGACTTTTTCTAACTGGTGTTTGCAACATTCTTTTTGGACTTTCTTCTTCTCTTTTCTTTTTTGCCCTCTTTTGGGGGTTCAATGGTTGGTTCCAAGGATTTGGTGCACCTCCTTGCATACGCTTTTTGACACAATGGTATTCCCATTCCGAACGTGGCTCATGGTGGTCGACATGGAGCACTTCACATAATATCGGCGCATTTTTAATTCCTTGGATTGTCGGCTGGAGTCTTCAAGAATGGGGATGGCGATGGGCAATGTACATTCCAGGCTGTATTTGCATTTGTGGAAGTTTTTTCTTGATAAATCGTTTGCGTGATACGCCCGGATCCATCGGCTTACCCTGCATTGAGAACTATCGGAACGACCACTTTTCTCAGGTTGGAGAATCTGAAACCCCTCAAAGCTTTTGGACAATCTTCTCTCTTTACATCTTAAAAAATAAATACATCTGGCTCCTCTTCTGCGCCTATTTCTTTATCTATTTTGTTCGTATAGGGATCAGCGACTGGACCGCGTTATTTTTAATAGAGAAAAAAGGCTATACTCTCATGAGCGCCAGCGGATCAGTTTCTCTTTTTGAAGTGGGCGGGATGGTAGGTGGACTTTCAGCCGGTTGGGCTTCGGACCGTTTTTTTCAAGCTAAAAGAGGCCCTGTCAATATTCTTTATACCGTCGCAATTATAGGGGCACTTTTCTTTTTCATGTCCATCCCAAAAGGGTATCCCCTTATTGACTCCGCATCAATTTTTCTTTTAGGATTTTCCATTTATGGGCCTCAGATGCTGATCGGAGTCGCCGCTGCTGAAGCAACCCACAAAAGCGCTGTCGCGACATCTAATGGATTGGTAGGCCTAGGCGCCTATTTAGGAGCAGCCGTTGCGGGATTTCCACTAGGCCGCATTGCCGATACATTTGGATGGGAAGGCTATTTTTGGACACTCGTCGGGAGTGCAGTCATAGCTTTAATCTTATTAATGCCCATGTGGGGCGTCACCAAACAAAAAGCACCTGTATCACCACCTATCAGCTAACACATATTACACTGTTAAGAGTAAATCAATGAGCCAATCAAATAAAAATGCAGATGGGACTCCATCTGCCTTTGTCCATCTTCATGTCCACTCTCAATATTCGATTCTAGATGCACCACCATCCATAGAGCATCTCGTCAAGCAAACTGTTGCCCACAAGATGCCTGCGATTGCTCTCACAGACCATGGAAACCTCTATGGAGCTGTGGACTTTTTTAAAAGCTGCAAAGCAGCAAAAATCAAGCCAATCATAGGATGTGAATTTTATGTCGCACCAGGGTCAAGACTTGAAAAAAAAAGAGAAAGCGGGCTTCGGACAAGCTATCACTTAACGCTGCTTGCTAAAAATGAAAAGGGATACCACAATCTCTGCAAACTGACATCTATCGGATTCCTTGAAGGCTTCTACTATAACCCTAGAATCGATAACGAGATCTTACAACGTCATTCTGAAGGTCTCATCTGTCTTTCAGGTTGCATTAACAGCAAACTCTGCCAAGATGCAATTTCAGGGAATAAAGAACAAGTCCTTGAAACATTAAATTTTTATCGAAATCTTTTTGGAGAAGACTATTACCTGGAACTCATGCGTCATCAAATGAGTGAAACTGATCTTCAGGCGGAAGGATTTTACCAGGAATCTTGGCGCACTCAGCAACATCAAGATTATATTGCCAAGCAGCATAAGGCAAATACGGCTCTTCTTGAGCTTGCTGCCGACTTGAAAATCGGTATTGTCGCAACAAATGACATCCATTATATTGCGCGTGAGGATTGGAAGGCGCATGAGATTCTACTCAATGTGCAGTCGGGGGAGCCTACAGAGCTTTTAGAAAAGGATTCCTACGGAAATGCCAAATTACGCACTCCAAATCCTAAAAGAAGTACCTATCCATCCAATGAGTACTATTTCAAAACTTCAGAACAGATGCATTCTCTTTTCGCTGATCTTCCTGAAGCTTTGTCCAATACTCTTGTCATTGCAGATAAGTGCCATGTAGAACTCGATTTTAAAACAAAACATTATCCAGTTTATACTCCACCTTCCTTAGTTGAAAAAGCATCCATAGGTCATTGCTCGCCTGACGAACGCGCCGAGGAAGTAAAACTTTTTCTTTGGAAACTTTGTGAAGAAGGAATTCCTAAAAGGTATACTCAGGAAAGGCTCGACAAAGTTAAAGAAATCTATCCTCAACGTGAGCCGATGGAAGTTATCCGAGAAAGGCTGCAGTATGAACTCGACCTTATTATCCCAAAAGGAATGGCTGATTATCTTCTGATCGTTTGGGACTTTATCCATTGGGCCAAAAGCAACGGCATCCCAATGGGGCCCGGTCGTGGCTCTGGAGCCGGGTCGATCGTTTTATATCTTATTGGGATCACCGATATTGAGCCCTTACGATTTCATTTATTTTTTGAACGTTTCATCAATCCTGAACGTCTGTCCTATCCGGATATTGACGTGGACATCTGCATGGATCGTCGCAATGAGGTGATCAACTATACATTGCAGAAATACGGCAAAGCCAATGTTGCTCAGATCATCACTTTCGGTACGATGAAAGCCAAAATGACGATTAAGGATATTGGTAGAGTCCTTAATATCCCTTTAACAAAAGTCAATGCAATCGCTAAAGGTGTTCCTGACGATCTTAATATTACTCTTGAAAAAGCGCTGGAAAAAGATGCCGACCTCCTTAACATGTACCTCACGGATGAAGATGCTCGTCGCATCCTTGACATCGGCAAAAAACTTGAGGGGTCTATCCGCAACACTGGAATTCATGCCGCTGGAATCATCATTGGAGGACAACCTTTAACTGAGTTTATACCCCTTTGCAACGCAAAGGACTCTGACGTTCCCGTTACGCAATATTCCATGAAGCCTGTGGAGCTTGTCGGTATGCTAAAAGTGGACTTCTTAGGTCTAAAAACTCTGACAGCTATAGATATTGCCGTCAAAGCTATCCAAGAACGTTTCGGCACTAAAATCGATTGGGTCAATCTACCCCTTGACGATAAAGCCACTTTTGAACTGCTCAACCAAGGCAAAACCTTGGGTGTATTTCAGCTTGAGTCCGGAGGAATGCAAGATCTTGCACGTAATTTGCATTTGGACAAATTTGAAGAAATTATCGCTGTGGGCGCTCTCTATCGCCCAGGTCCGATGGATATGATTCCTTCATTTATCAACCGTAAACATGGGCGAGAGCCGATCGAGTACGAACATCCGTGGATGGAAAAGATTTTGAATGAGACCTACGGGATCATGGTTTATCAAGAACAAGTGATGCAAATTGCAAGTACACTCGCTCGCTATAGTCTTGGTGAAGGGGATGTGCTGCGACGGGCTATGGGAAAAAAAGATACAGAGCAAATGGCCAAAGAGCGCGAAAAATTCCGCCAAGGTGCTTCTGAAAATGGGATTTCTGAAGCCATATCCATGAGCGTTTTCGATAAGATGGAAAAATTTGCTTCCTATGGATTTAATAAATCTCATGCTGCTGCTTATGGCTACCTTTCCTATGTGACCGCATTTCTGAAAGCCAACTATCCTAAAGAATGGATGGCAGCTTTGATGACTTGCGATATTTCAGATTTAACTAAAATTGCCAAGTTCATCCGCGAATGCCATTCAATGAACATTGCTATTCTGCCTCCAGACATCAATGAAGCGAATTTGACTTTTGTCGCCACAGACAAAGGAATCCGCTTCGCGATGGCAGGGGTCAAAGGCATCGGAAGCGGTGTTGTCGAAGCAATTGTTCAAGAACGCGCCAAAGGTGGCCCTTTCACAAGTCTTTACAATTTTTTTAAACGGGTAGATGCCAAACGTGTCGGCAGAAAAGTTGTCGAAAGTTTGATTGATGCCGGCGGATTTGACTTTACAGGATGGGTCCGTGATGCTTTACGCCAAAGTGTTGAACCGATGTTCAGTGCTGTGGCCAAAGAACAAGCGGATACAGCTAAAGGATTTCTATCGCTCTTTTCGCTTATTGGAGACACCAATGAAGATCTTTTTTCAAAACCCCCTGAATCCACACGCAAGGTCCTAAAGCAAGAGAACCTCTTTAAGGAAAAAGCTCTTTTAGGGTTTTTCCTTTCAGGTCATCCTCTTGAAGAGTTTAAAGAAATATTGAGACGCCTTTCTTGCATTCCTTTAATAGACATTGAACAAATGGACCATGATGCCATTTGCCGTGCAGGATTCCTTATTGAGACGGTTCAAACACGTATTTCTGCGAAATCACAAAAGAAGTTTGCCATTTTGAGGATAAGCGATGGCATGGAAAGCTATGAACTTCCTATCTGGCCCGAACTTTATGAAGAAAAAGGACATCTTCTTATTGAAAATCGGATCCTCCTGGGAGTTCTTCAAGTTGACAAGAAAGAAGAATCTCTACGCTTATCTTGTAAATGGCTGGACGACCTCACACAAGCCAGTGATGCAATGATGGTTGAATGCGATCAAGCCTTTGATAAAGCGAAGCATCAAGTAGCGCGTTTTGCAGCTATAAAAAATAAAGCTAAACAGACAGATGAGGCTAAGGTGAGTCCTACAACAAGTACGGGGTCAGCGACTCCTCAATCTGTAAAAGTAGTTGTGCCAAAGAGCCCTTCAACAGGTTCAATGCCATACCTCATCAAACTTAATGCTGAAAGCACCCATTTAAGCCATATTCTTAAACTTAAGGCTTTATTTACAGAACATCGTGGTGAGACGCCAATTCACCTCGATTTCATCGATTCAGGTCAATCCATTGCCACTCTTAAGATCGATTCAAGATGGGGGATTACTCCAACACCAACATTTGAGAAGGAATTGGCAGATCTTATTACTCCATAAGAGGTTCAGTCAATTATGATCGCGAAGAAAGCGAAGAGACACTAAAAGAATTGCACCTTCATTTAATCATCTTTTGAAGCATAATTTGCCTGAAAAAGAAGCCGCGAATGCGGCAACAGCCTATAGCCACACGCGTGAGCGTGTGGTAAAACAAATCAATGAGTTAGCCGTGACAACGGCGACAGAAAGCCT
The DNA here is from genome assembly GCA_013813265.1 of Parachlamydiaceae bacterium. GTDB lineage: Bacteria > Chlamydiota > Chlamydiia > Chlamydiales > Parachlamydiaceae > JACCRY01. Next base: position 7,400 of record JACCRY010000111.1, on the reverse strand, counting down.
AACAAGCCCTGCCGCCGTTATCACGGCTCAACAATTTGATATGTAGACCACACGCTCACGCGTGTGGCTATATGCTGTTGCCGCATTCGAGGCTAAGACCGCTCGTGTGCTAATCGAAGAAGTTGTCGATTTTTAGTAACTTCCATACGTTTCTAAAAATGCCAGCTCAACAAAAGTAGCTCGACATTCCAATGCATTCCAATGTCGAGTCAGGCGCTAACCTAATCGTCAGGTTAGCGTCAAACTCGACATTGAATATCGAGCTACTTACATCGAGCCCACGTTTTTGGAAGCAAATGAGGAATGACCAAAAAAAGTTATTTGGAAACTTCTCTTGGAAACTATTATTCAGTTTTCTTAAAATATTAAAATGTTGTATAATAATGTATTAACACCACAAAAAAGTAATATTGGAGATAATAATGAACCCTTTTACAGCTGCAAACAATGTCTACTCTATACAAGTCAAATCAGGATGCATCTACTTTTCAAGCAAAAAAAAGGATCCCGACCAAAAAAATCTTGCTTACCATACTTTAACAACAATTAGATCAAATTTAGATCGGAACCCGCGTTTTATATCACTCAGAAAAGAAGATAGAGACGTAAAAAAAATTGTTAATGACATTTTTAATCGTTATGAAAACAGCTACAATGCTTCTTTTTGGCAAAAAGTCGAAGATTTCTTCACTTGCTGCTGGACAGGGCAAACCAAGCTTGAAGAAATTCGAGATATTCGTGACGAGATTCTTTTAAAACTGCAAAAAGCTCCAAAATCAAAAGAAAAAACTATAGATGTGAACGACGAAAACTTAACATTATCCGGAAATGAAATAGAAAATGCTGGGGGTGATGAAGTCTCAGATTCCAAAGAATCAACTATCGAAGTGGAGGATTCGCAAGAACTTCAAAATATTCAAAAACCAAAAGAGAAAACAACGCTTCTTTATGATGCAAGCTGGGTCCCTTCTGAATTAAGCTTTGTTCCATCATGGGTAAAGTCTCTCATTAAGATTCCAGACATTACCGTCAATCTATATTCAAATGATTATTCTTTTTCATCAATACGGAAAAATCATCATATATTTGAATCGTTGTATCTCATTAATGCCTATGATTCTCGATACGGACCAATAAGAGCTTTAATTCTAAAATTAAAAATTGAACATGTTTCTATTGATCCTGCACGGAATGATGAATTAATTGAAGACGATCGTCAAAAGGAAATGCTAGGACTTGCTTTTGCAAATTCTAACAAACCATTTTCTCTTTTAGCTTCTGTAAATTTCATGACAGAAGATATTATCATGGAAGACCAACTGATTGCACACGAAAATAAAGTGCTTTCTGGAAATATGATTCTAGAAGGAGGAAGCTTTAGAGGCATCCAAAATGAACCATTATCCGAAGAACAGATTGAAGCATTTTCAGTTGAAAATCAAGATCAACTTCCAATTGATCAACGACGTAATTTAAATTGGATGCTATACAGGTTACTTTCAAATCAATCCGTAGAAGTAAGAGACTGGAAACTTTCTCTCTTACACAGCTTTGATATGCCAACCAAAGGTTATTGGAAAATTAGTCTAGATCAATAAGTGGTTTGCTCGAACGCGCGGGAGCGGTTTAAGGTATTATCCCGCGTGTAGTGCAGGGCCCGGCAGGCCTAATCGGAACGTGGGGTCAAGCCAATTTAATTTACAGAGCGGGCAGCAGCGAAAGAAGCAAGGATCGCTAATAGGACACAATAACGAGACAAGGGACATGAACATCACTTTTGATCAGCATCTTCTGAAATCTTTTTAAATATTTTCCGATTCACCTCAATCATTTCCCTAGGGTCTAACCCACTCCTGTAGTAACTAGAGCCAGCAGGATATTCCCCCCAACCGTGAAATACTACTACAGAAGGATCAATTATCCATGTAAAATTGAATTTTTCCATCTGCATTGAATAGAAATTATCTTCAAATCCATAGCCTACTAATGATTCTGAGATATCCCCTACAACATCTATAAGCTCTCTTTTAAGATAGACCGCAACAAACATCAAGGTTGGAGGAAAGAAATCCAACTTACTGAGCTCCCACGAGATTTAGGGTCATTTAATACACCAAATTTCTGATAAAAATTGCCAACAGCGCCATTGACCGATATCCCTACCATTCCAATTTTCGAACTGCTATAAGCAACTTCTTCAAGAGGATCAAGGCCTTTAAGCGTAAGAAGCACAGCATCATCTCCAATAAAAAAAACATCTCGATCTTTGGGAATCGCTTTTATTCCTATGTTGAAATTCCTCGTAAAGATAAATGGCTGCTCGCCGGGAATGTAATTAATACCCTTCCATTTTTCTTTAAAATCCTCCGATAATTCATCGTCTACAACATATATATTATCTAAAGAAATATCCGACTGTATTACCAACATTGATTTGATGAGGCGCCTTTAAATGGTTATGAAATTTGCTTAAAGTCAATATTGAATATTACATATTGGCAGTGCAGGCAGGCACAAAACTTATACAGCCCTCCAATGAGTACTCATAGCCACCCCACATACTCCTAATTTTCACCCACTTCCGCCACCTCAAGCTAAGTTGATCGTCAATAGCTAATTTGGGAATAATCGCGCCTTTCAATTTAATAATTATTTTTATTTTTTGTGTTATTTTTTTGTTGCTATTATTTTGCTCCATTTGTTATCAACCTAAGCAAAAGACAAGAATACTTGCTTGAGAACGCACATGCCTTAACTTTATAAGCTTGCGTTCCTTGTCCCCCACTTAATTAAAAGGCTGAACTATGTATTACAGATTTATTTTTTCTTTTCTTTTCTTATTTTTTTCTTCAATGACATGCGAAGGGTTAAATCGAGATATCGAGTTTAACTCTGTTGAAAATTATTGGGAACATCATGGGTATTTTTGTCACGACTGCCTAAAGCGGTTTAGTTTCTTTGATAGAAAAACTAATTGGAATGATCTTGAAGCTTATGTTGGACTCATTCCCAAATCTAAAGGAAGGTTTTGTGATAAGTGTTTGACCTTTGGAGGAGAAAAAAAAGAAGGGATTTACTCTCCCTACTTTACTTGCGAGGATTATTTTTATTTTTTGCAGGATCATCTAACTTACTGCACGAACCACTCAAATTGTCCCTGTTATTGGCCAGAAGTAAATAAAGCTTCAGGAGAAATTTGTGATATCTCTTTTGATCTTTTTTCAAATTTATTTAGCACAACCGCATTGATTCAAGTCGTCAATAGTAGGGAAAAACAAAGAGAAATGCTTTTGGCAACTCCAACAAATGCTAGTAGATTCTCCCTTCATGGGCTTGTGATCGCCATCTTATCCAAATCGTTTTTTTATTCGCACTATTATAGGATATGTCAAGACATCGATCGGTATAGTAAGCAGACATTTAACGAGCATAAGTATGCGATTATACAAAATAAGCTGGAATATATCATATTCACTCTCAGAGAAAAATATTTACAATTATACAAATCATGCCTTAAAAAACACCCCAATAAAAGAATAGAACTTGAATATAGCTTTATAAAAAGTGAATTGAATATGCACAATCAAGCATTGTTCTCACTTAATTTCGATGTTTTAGAAGATAACTTAACTAATAATTTTAGCGAAAAACATCACTATCCCGAAGAAGAAACAGAAGAAACATTTAATTTAGAAGAGTGCCCGTTCAATATAAGTCCACTTTCGATTAAAGCAAAAAAAATTGAAGATTTTCATCAAATGCGTTGGCTTGAATCTCAGGTACTTTTGAAACAAGGGTCTTTACTCAATCAACTTTTATTATATAAAGATTCCATTGACATCCTTTCAAAAGCCATTAAGAAAGATACTTTAAATATCGATGCGTATATTGAAAGAGCTTTTGCTTATTTTGAAACAAATCAACTTTCATTAGCCTTGAAAGACTATAAAAGCGCTAAGAAATTAGCAGTTGTTGCTCCTTTTAAGCCTGGAGTTAAAGGGCATTATAGCCCAGAAAATAAAGTAGAATTTACTGAAGGGTTACTTTCAGGAATAATTGCAGGAGCGAAAATTTCAACAGTCGAATTTGTACCTTCAATGCTGAGCTGCTGCCGAGGAATCTTAAATGGACTGTGGGCTTTTGCATGTTCTCCTATTGAAGTTAGTAAAGAAATAACAGATACAGCATATGCTATCGGGGAATTTATTAGTAGAAACAGTACCAGTGAATGTCTTCAATGTGTTGTTCCGGAGCTAAGAGAACTCGCTCTTTCATGGGATAAACTCAAAGATCATTCTAGAGGAGAAAAGATTGGATTCATCATCGGGAAGTATGGTGTTGATATTTTCGCTCCAATTGCTGTTTTGAAAGGTGTTAACAAAATAAAAGCTTTGAGAAAAGCTAATACTATGTTTACGCTTGAAAGCTGCATTGCTTCTCAAGAAAAGCAAGCTAAAATTTTAGGGGAAAGTGTAAAAAGAGCAAGTATAAGAGAAGTTGCTATTGCTGAATCAATTAGAGAAAGTAAGATTCTTGTTAAGTCGTCAAATGTCGCGCCACATGTTATGCAGAATAAACATGCATGGAACAAATTTATTGCATTGACAGGGGATGTTGAAAAAGACTTTCAAGCTGTATTAATTTTCTTAGAAGAAAATGAGGTTTTCGCTGCGAAATGTCTTTTTGAATCCGAAAATTTTCTTCAAGGAAAAATTATTAGAGGGGATTATAGAAAAATAATAAGTGGCTATGAAGTGCAAGCAGTTTTTGAAACATATGTAGAAACAACGCAAACTTTTTTAAAAGATGCTTGGGTAATAACAAAATGAACTATAATATTTATGAAGAGTTAAAAAAACAAGCCGCTTGTTTTAAACCTTTACAGTTAGTTGAAATTTCAGGGTTTAATAAATCCTTAGAAACAGCACTAAGTATGTTAAATAATGAAGAATGGGAAGAATCATTACAAGAATACGCCACATACTTGCTGGAAGCAATGAGAAGAAAGTACCCTGAAAAATGGAATTCGAGCTGGAGATATGACGCTCTTCTTGGATATGCTTACCATATTACCTTAAAATATGAAGAAAGATATTTAGCATATAAAAGATCTTTGGATAAAGTAAGTCCTGCCCCCCCTGAATTATTAGTCGCTCTGGCTAGGTGTTGCATAGCACCAGGAAAACCCCCTCTCAGTGAGGCAGAAGCGATACTTCTTGTCAAGGAGGCTATTAAAACTACGCCTTATGTTGAGGGGATAGAACTATTAAAAGGACTTTATAAGTCTATAGGAAATAAAAAAGAGCAAGAATATTGGGAAGATGTTTTAAGTAAAATCAGTAAAAATGGCCCTCATCTTCCTCCTCTCGAGGATTTTTCAAATGAAATTTAAAGGCAAACAAATTCATAATGAATCGTTTGTCTGTCATCAATTCAGATCTTAGTGAGATTTGCGGGAATTTTTTATCATATGAGCGATGAATTAATAACGCTAAGATGAAGCACAAGATCTGTTGTCTAACAATATCTTAAACAATTAAAAGATACTATTCTAACCCAAGTTCAGTGATTGCCTTCGGCAAATAATTTCCACATCTCTCAATATTGACTACTTAGAATTTTTCTTTATAAAATCAAAATGACTTAAGCCATTGATGATAAGTGATGAACATTTTTAGGTGACCGATGTAATGCCTGAATTTTTTAAATTGTTCAAAATTCTCTTTTTTAATTTTTCACTTCATTTTAATATGTATACAAAAAAACCTTTAAAATAGATAAGGACAGTAAGGAATATTTTGTTTATTACTTAATTGAATCGGTTCGGATTGAAAAAGGGCCGAGGCAACTTATTCTCCTCTATATGGGCTCTCAAATCGACCTTCATGCTGGCGAGCACAAACTGCTTGCACAGCGCATTGGAGAAATCATTTCAGGAGAACAATTTTGTTCCCATAATCCTGCAAAGAATGATGCAACCATAATAGAAGATCAAAAGAAGGAAATGCTAGAACAAGCTTTTGCAAATTCTAGCAAACCATTTTCTCTTTTAGCGTCGGTAAATTTCATGACAGACGATATTATGGTCGAAGACCAACAGATTGCACATGAAAATAAAGTGATTTCAGGATATGGGATTCTCGAAGCGGAAAGCTCTACTGGCATCCAAAATGAACCTTTATCCGAAGAACAGATCCAAGCATTTTCAGTAGAAAATCAAGATCAACTTCCTGTTGATCAACGACGTAATCTTAACTGGCTGCTATACAGGTTACTTTCTAATCAATCAGTAGAAGTGAGGGATTGGAAGAAGTGAGGGATTGGAAAAAATTCTATCGAGTGTGTTGAAATCAAGTTCCCGCTTTTACTCATAACTGCATTTCTTTCAGGATAAGGCCAGATAAGGCAGGATGAAAGAGGCGACTTAAAAGACTTTTTAACCTTTAAATCTTCTGTAACTACCCTATTCTTCCTTCGCCATCCTAATTTTGATCAGCATCTTCTGAAATCTCTTTAAATATTTTCCGATTCACCTCAATCATTTCCACAGGATTTAAACCCCTTCTATAAAAGCTAGAGCCGGCAGAATACTCTCCCCACCCATGAAAAACAACAACTGTGGGATCAATTATCCATGTATAATTCAACTTTGCCATTTGCAATGAATAATAATTATCTTCAAATCCATATCCCACTAAGGACTCTGGAATATCCCCAACGACATCTATAAGCTCTCTTTTGAGATAGACAGCAACAAACATTAAAGTAGGATGGTAGTAATCCAACTTTCTCAATTCCTCTCGAGTCGTAGGATGTTGTAGTACGCCAAACTTCTGATAATAATTGCCCACAGCACCATTGACCGAAGTTCCTGCCATTCCGATTTTCGAATTATTATAAGCAGTTTCTGCAAGACGATCAATACCTTTAAGCGTAAGCAGAACAGCATCATCACCAATAAAAAACAGATCTCTATCTATAGGTATGCTTTTTAAACCTATATTAAAGTTTCTAGCAAAAATAAATGGCTGTTCACCCAGTATGTAATTTATTCCTTTCCATTTTTCTTTAAAGTCATCCGGCAAGCCATCATCGACAACATAGATATCATTCAAAGAAATATCTGGCTGTGCGACCAATATTGATTTGATCAGGCGCTCTAGTTGGTCATGGAATCTGCTTAAGGTCAATATTGAATATTTTTTCATTTATGCTTTTATTGGTCGTAATTGCCCTATTCTGTCTCTATAAATAAGGGGATAATTCCTAACGTCTGCTGCGAGGCTGTGAAAAAATTGGAAAGATGCTTCAGTTGGCTGAAAAGTTGCATCTGACGCACTTCTCTCCTCGGTCGTAGCTATGGCTACGACGTCGTCAAGAATTGCATCAGCTGCAACTTT
>JACCRY010000110.1 GCA_013813265.1 Parachlamydiaceae bacterium | reverse complement strand
AAAGTTGCAGCTGATGCAATTCTTGACGACGTCGTAGCCATAGCTACGACCGAGGAGAGAAGTGCGTCAGATGCAACTTTTCAGCCAACTGAAGCATCTTTCCAATTTTTTCACAGCCTCGCAGCAGCCTACAACTAAATTTTCATTGAAATAATCCTGATTTCCAATTACCCTGTCAGAAGAATAAATGAATCGATTTATTTAGCTGTATGGTTAAAATGGAAAAAACACTTGTTATGAAATTCGGCGGCGCCTCTGTAGCTACTGTAGACCACTTTGCCTCAATAGCTACACTCATAACTCAGCAAGTCCTTGAATATTCGAAAATCATAGTGGTCGTCAGCGCAATGGGTGATACCACAGATGAACTTATTGCGATGGCCAAAAAAGTTCACCCTTCTCCCCCAAAACGTGAGTATGACATGCTCATTACGGTCGGAGAAAGAATCAGCATTTCGTTACTTGCAATGGCTTTAGCACTTAAAAATCAGGAAGCTTGCAGCTTTACGGGTAGCCAAACCGGTATCATCACTTGCTCAAGGCACAGCGATGCACGCATACTAGATGTACGCCCCCATCGCATTCTTCCACATCTAAATGCTGGCAAAATAGCCATTATTGCTGGATTTCAAGGTGTTAGCGAAGGCGGAGAAATTACGACTTTAGGCCGTGGAGGTAGTGACACATCTGCCGTGGCCTTAGGAGTTGCGTTAAATGCCGAAAAAGTCGTCTTTTTCAAAGATGTCGAAGGCCTTTATGCGGAAGATCCTAAGCTCAACCCATCAGCCAAATTTCATGACAAACTCGATTATGAGCAAGCACTGAGTATCGCCTCTAATGGGTTCGTTTTGCATCCGCGTTGCATCGTTCTTGCACAGAAAAATGAGCTGCCATTACAAATACGTTCTTTCAATCAAACTTCGCTCAAAGTCGAGGGAACTTGGATTTGCGGAGACAAGAGGAGTACCACGCTTCGCCCCATTTATGAAGAATTGGAAATGTAATGGCAAATACCTCATTCATCCCGGAGATTGTTCTTTGTTTTGATCCGGAAAATGATCATGCAGCCCATATTAATGTCGTTTCAACTCTTCTTGCAAAGATATTGCCTAAGGACCTTTTTTCCGAAAAAATGACTACAAACGAAAAAGAACAATTTCAACTTCTACTTCCTCGCATATATTCAATTCCTTGCCAAAAAACCCCCGGCAAGATGTCCTTCTGTTTTCTCGCAAAATACCGCTCCAACTCGTTTAAATTCTTTTTTGAAATGATCAGCCAATGGCTTGTTACAGGAAAGCGACTAAATGTAGTCCTTATCCATGCAATAGATTTCCAAATGCCCGAGGTCAGCGACGAGATTTTCACATTAAGCGATGTCACGATTTTGGTGGAAGATGATGAGGAATTACGACAAATTCTAACCCGCCTGCCTATTATTGAGGCAGAGATCATCCTTGGCCTTGAATCTACCTACTATGCTAGACACATTCTTGAGGTCAAAGATCTGCCTCCAGATGAAAAAACAGCAAACATTCATGCACATATCACCTTTCTTGCGAAACGACTTCCCCACGCTTTTGACCAAGATCTTCTGATCGAAATGCAACATGTCCTTGTCATGTGTAAAGAAGAGTTCAAGGCTGCGCGAACCAGTCGACATTTAGGCCGAATTATCAGCATCCAGTATCTATTTAGACGTGCCCTACGCACTGCAATGATAGAAAACCCTGTGCAAAGGCATCTAAGCCTGAAACTATTTAGATCACACCCTTACCCATCAAAAAAGGAAAAAAGTGTTTTAAGTATTTTAGTTGCTGTTAGCTTTTTGCGTAATAAAGAACTTCTTGAGAAAAAACATCTTCTCAGAGCAATACAGAATCTGATCCCTGAAATACAACCTGTTGAGAATTCATTTTTTGTCGATAAACGCAGTATGGAGAGTATATGCACCCTTTATTTAGAGGTTGAGCGCACAGACGGATTACTATTTTCTTCGGAAGAGATCAAACTTTTGCGTGAAGCCCTTCCAAAGGACCTCAAAGCAAATATTGAATATCTTATGCACCCGGTATTTATGCCATGTAATGAAGAAGAAATTATGCGCAATATTTTGACTTTAAGTAATGAGGTTCGCTATTTAAGAGATATTCCACAAGTGATCATCAACTTTGACGAACAAACACACCTTCACCTTAGTTTTTCAATCATTCTTGTCCGCGTGCTGTTGCCGGGCATATCAACAAGCGTTGATCTATTTAAAAAGGGAAATTCCTCTTTAGAATATATTTTCGATCGGTCAAAACACGTAGGCTACTTACGCAAAAAGTATATTAAAGAAGCGCTTGTTTTTCAGGTTCATCTTCCAAAAAAGCGTTTTTTACGCAATGACCACTCCATTGACCTTTATAAAGCAAGGCACTCGGTCGTTACAGACCTTTCTACGGTACTCGGAGAGTTTCGTGATTTTAATGGTGGCATGATATCTAAACAAAATGAGCTTTTAAATAAACTCAAAGATCTCCTAGGTGATACAGTAAAATATGATGAATGCCTGCTTGAAAATTTTTTCTTTTCTTTGATGCCAGTTACCATGCGCTCTTTACTTGAACCAGAAGCATTAAAAACGTTGTTTCAAATGCTGCTTAATACAATTGAGCATGGTTTTTCTACAAATTGCAGCTATCGGATCCAACAAGACCTGGATTTTATATTTATTCTGGTTTCAATAAAAGAATCTCAACAAAAAGAAGAATTGCATCGCACTCTTCTGAAATTTAATTTGCATTCTACCGAACTTGCCCATGTTACAATAAAAGCTCATGATGTATCTTATGAGGGTTATATTTACCGGTGCGATGAACCTTCTAAACAACAACAATTTTTGCATGCAGTTCAATTGGCCCTGGTAAAACCTTTGGATAAGGACTTCTGATATGGATATTATATTTTTGCGTGGCTTACAGATTGAAACGATCGTTGGAATCTACGAGTGGGAACGACAAACCAAACAAACAGTACTGCTCGATCTTGAAATGGGAGCGAATATCCGGGAAGCTGCTTTACATGATAAAATTGAAAACACACTTGATTATGAAGCTGTATCTCAATGTACAATTGCCTACATTAAAGAATGCCAGTTCCTTCTTGTAGAAACGTTGGCTGAAGGGGTAGCAGATCTTCTCCTCCGCAAGTTCAATCTTCCTTGGATCCGATTAACTTTAACAAAGAGGAATGCGATCTGTGCTGCCAGCGACGTTGGTGTTACAATCGAACGTACTAATAGTCGATGTTGAAGTTGCAATTTGCAAGAGCCTGAAGTGCATTCACCGCCTCAATTGCATCCTTCCCTTGAGCAATGATTTTAACCTTCGCACCCCTCACTGCTGCGAGCATTAGAACCCCAAGTAATGATTTCGCATTTACATCAATTTTTTGATAACGCAATCTAATATCTGACTTAAAGGTAGTCGCCAGTCGAACAATTTCTGTCGAAGGTCTGGTATGCAAACCCCGATCATTTTTTACTAAAAAAGTGCCCTTAATCGTCTGAATAGTCATAGGACCTGCTTATTGTAATTTTATCTCCGTTGGCAGATAGGTAGAATATATTAGCCATACACTTCTTTGCATTTACCTGCAAATATATTTGAATTTACGGAGCTGCTATTTGCTAGCGATGTTTCTAAAATTCAGCTAAACTTGAAGTTTGGGCCAAAATTCCGTAACCTAATACACTAAAAAGAGCTAGTACACTCGGGCCACATTGTTCCAAAGTTCAGACGAAAGGCAAAGAAGTTCATGAAAAAATACCTCATAACGGGTCTTGTTATTCTGCTTCCATTAGCACTGACAATAATACTTGTGACCTTCATTTTTAATTTATTGACAGCACCATTTGTGGACTTCGCTGAAGATATTTTAAATTATTTTGGCCTTTTTAGTTCCGGTTTTTTATTTTTCACAGCTCACGAAATGAAATTAGCTATAAGTAAACTCATGATCCTTGTTTTTCTATTTTTCTTTACGGTAACTTTAGGGGCTTTAGCGCGCTGGTATTTAATTCGTTATCTCTTAAAAGTTTGGGATTTTATTCTGCATCGGATCCCATTTGTAAGTACAATATATAAAGTGAGCCAAGATGTCATAAAAACAATCTTTGCAAGTGACACTAATTCCTTTAAACAAGTCGTCATGGTTCCTTTTCCTCATGCGGACTCATATAGTCTTGGTCTTGTAACCCGTGACGATTTACCAGCTTTGCATGATCCAAATGGCCCTCCACTTATAGCCGTATTTGTCCCTACAACACCTAACCCAACATCTGGATTTCTCATTACTTATGAAGAGAAAGACCTCATTTATTTAGACATTAAAATCGAAGATGCTTTTAAGTGTATACTTTCATGTGGAGTTCTTCTACCTGCTTTCAATAGAGTTTCAAAAGAAGAGGCTCTTGCCTTATTGGAAAAAAATAAGACTCGTAATCCACTTGCGGAGCTTACAGGAATAAAAGAGGGACTATGAAAAAAAATTTCCTTACAGGTCTCGCCATTCTTTTTCCCATAGTCTTGACCTATATTATTCTATCATTTTTTATAAATCTTTTAACAAAGCCATTTGTAGGATATCTTGAGAACTTGCTGGCTTATCATACTCCAACAGCAGAATCTGCTTTTTCTGTTGAATTTCACAAATATGCGCTAATTCTCAGTAAACTTCTTATTCTGTTAGGTTTAGCAGGAACATTTATTCTTGTTGGAATTTTGGGACGTCTATTTTTAATTAACACTATTTTTCGACATGTGGACCTTCTAGCGCTTCGCATTCCGGGAATTAATCACATCTACAAAACCATTCAAGAAACTGTTCAAACAGTGTTTATGACCAATGGAACCAAATTCTCTAGCGTCGTGCTTGTTCCTTTTCCTCATGCCAAAAGCTACTGTATGGCGTTTATCACAAATGAAAGTGTTCCTGATGCTTCAGGAACAGACCTTGAAGAGATTGTTTCTGCATTTGTACCAGGAACCCCCAATCCAACAATGGGGTTTATGCTTCTCTTTAAGCGCAAAGATGTTATATACGTTGATATGGCTGTTGAAGATGCACTGAAATTTATCGTTTCTTGTGGTGTAATCTCTAAGGATTTTACCTCTAAGACTAAATCCGACATAACTACTCATTAAAAAACTTGGACTATGACAAATCCATCAGTTGAATCCTAAAAATTGCCCCTAAGGCCCGGATGGGTCTTAATAGCAATTTTAGCATGGACTATCTCCAGGTTCCACCAAGTGATTTGTAAAGTGAAACATAGTTTAAAAGTAGACTGGTTTGGCTCTGTAATAAAATATCTTCAGAACTTAAAAGGCTTTTGGTTGCACCAATCACCATCAGATTATCATGCACTCCCTCTTCATAAAGTTTTCGAGCCAGAAGTTCAGTTTTGTGATATTTGTAATAGGCTTCCACTAGATTATTAAGGCGCTCACTTTCATATCTATAAGAAGCAATGGCATTCTCAGACTCTTCCAAAGCCTCTAAAACAACTTTTTGATAGTTAAAAAGAGCTTCCTGAGTAGCAATTTTATTATATTCGACATCTTGCAATAACAAGCGACTGTTGAAAATAGGAATAAGAAGTTGTGGACCAGCCAACCAAGCCGCGCTGGCAGGAGTAAACAAAGAGCCAGCATGGGCACTAATTTCACCAAGAAATCCGTTAAGAGAAAATCGAGGAAATAACCCGGCAACGGCACTCCCGACACGCTCTGTTGCAACAGCAAGCTCTCTTTCAGCTTTGCGAATATCAGGCCTCCTGCGAAGCAGCTCCGAGGGCATCCCTATAGGCATTTTCTCAGGTAGCTTAGGTAAAGTAGATGCAACATTTAAACACTCATAGAGCTCTCCTGGCACATACCCCAGCAAAATAGAAATGCGGTGAATGGCTCGATCAACACCCAATTCCATTAGTGGAGACTGGGCTCTTAGGACGCTGCATTCAGCCTCTGCCTTATACAAGTCCATTTCATTGACAACTCCCCTGCTCAACAGCTCCTGGGATAGAACAATGGCTTCAGCTTGAGCTTTAATAGTCCTTTGTAAGATATCGAGGCGACTTTGAAGGCTGCGCAGTTCGATGTAGTTTTTGGCAATTTCAGCCGAAAGTGTTACCCAGATTGAGCAAAGGCCTTCTTGAACAGCCTCTTCCTGAGCTTTAAGTGCTGCAATTTCATGCTTAGTCATCCCAAAAAGATCGATCTCCCATTGAACATCGAAACCGATCTCAAAATAATTAACATGGCGTTTTGTTTTACGACGACATTTTGATGGTATGGTTGTGCCGAGCAGTCCATTAATAAGAGCATCTTTACTGTAATAGACATGGCCGCCACTTACTGAGCCATCAATGTGCGGATAGAGATCGCCTTTTTTTCCATTTGCCTCTGTACGAGCTTTCAATACACGTGCGGCAGCGATCTGCAGATCGAGATTTTGGGCGGCTGCGCATTCAATGAGTTGATTGAGCAAAGGATCTTGCAGACTTTCCCACCAAACTAAGTCTTCAGCAGAACATGTATCCATTGTAGCTGGAATATGACTATGCCATTCAGCGGGCGTTTCATCTAGGGGTGGAGAATAGACAGGTCCGACGGTGCAGCTTGAAATTAACATGATTAAAATTAAAGAGGCTGGGAATGGTTTTTTCATTTTATGTTGCTGGGGGTGTTTCAATAAATACGTCCATCTGCTGACCTACATAGACTCCTTGTTCTTGCTCTTTAATCAAATAAATGACTTGCAGAACGCGCGTGTCGACTTTTTCAGTGATTTCATTTGTAAGATTTTGTTTAGTCACAAAATAGGGCTCTAAGTTCACAAATTGAAGAGGGAATTCTACTCTGGCATTTCCCTGCAGAAAGGCTACAGCTGGGGCAGATGAACTGTAGAAAGAAGCATCATACTGATTGATGCTGACTCTTAAATGCATGTCATTAATATTTCCGATAATCATGGGAGGGGTACGTGATGAATCTGAAGGGGGAAATTCTCCTTCGTGAATTTTAATTTGCAAAATTGTTGCATCGAGCGGTGATTGAATGATTGTACGCTGGAAGTTTGCTTCCGCTCGCTGTAGATTAGCTTTGGCTTGCCTCACTTGTAGACGTGCAATCTCCAAATCCGGCTTCCATGCTCCGGCTTTGATTTTATCAAATTCAGCTTGCGATTGCTGCAGCTTTGCTTCAGCTTGCTCGAAAGCATAACGACGACGGTTAATCTCTTCTTGGCTCATAGCGCCGCTTTTCTGTAGACCTGCCACTCGATCATACAGAGCTTTGGTTTGATTCAATTCTATTTGAACACTTTTCAGTGCTGCTGCAGAAGCAGCAACATCTTCGGCTCTAGGCAAAGCTTCAAGTTTTTCTAAATTCGCGACTGCATTTTCAAAGGCAATGGAACGGGTTTCTAAATCGGCTTTAAGATCATGCGCTTCCAATCGAAAAAGAACATCTCCCGCTTTCACGTTGTCACCAACTTGAACTTCGACTTTGTCAACGACTCGATTGACTGGCGATCCAATGAAGATATTGTCACTTTTAGCTTCAACGATACCTACTGCCGAAATATACGATTTAAAAGGCGATACAGGCCGCATTGTAATCTGTTTGGTTGGAATAACGGCACCATTAGCTTTTTCATTTAACATGGAAATAGCAACAAGTACTATGCAAAGACCAGATATTAGGAGAATCCATTTAAAGTAGTTTCTGTTCATGAACCGCCTCTTGCATGGTTAATTCTCCGTCACTCATTGGGATGATGTGGTCTGCATAAGAAAAAATACGGGGATCGTGCGTGACCACGACTACGGCTTTGGTCGAGTTTTTAGCTAAAGTATGTAAAAATTCCATAATTTCAAATCCTGATGTGTGGTCCAAAGAGCTTGTCGGCTCATCGCAAATAATTATTTCAGCATCGTTAATCATGGCTCTTACGATGGCAACGCGTTGCTGTTGACCTTTAGAAAGTTTTGTAGGAGGTTCATTCGCTCTGTGAGCCAAATGTACTTTCTCCAACATTTCCATTGCCTTAACAATTGCCAATTTTTCATGCATTCCAGCTACGATTAAAGGTAGTGCCACATTTTCAACGATTGACAATGAGGGAATTAAGAATAGTGACTGAAAAACGAAACCGATATGCTTACATCGAAATAATGCTTTCTCATTTCCTGAAAGCCCATTCATTTGACGATCAAGCAATATCAATTCACCCTCATCGGGCGTCAATATTGTGGCTATAATAGAAATTAGAGTTGTTTTACCAGATCCTGATGGCCCAACGATCAAGGTAAGCTGCCCGAAATTAATATCTAGGTCAGTGCTCTTTAAAGCCTCGACTTTGTTTTCATCGTTTCCGTAAGTTTTCTTAATCCCTCGACATCTTATCGCCACTGTCATCTTATGTCCCCATCAACATTTTGGGGTCTGCGCGGAAGACCTTTTGTATACTCAGTGCTGCAGTAAAAATACAGATAATGAGGACAATAGCGAAGCTAAATAGCAAAAGTTGCCAAGGAAATAGAAAAGCTAAACTTGTATGCTTAATTGCTAGACCCCAGAGCACTGTAACGCCAATTCCAAGGGCATAGCCGATAACTCCTACAAGTGCTGCTTGGCAAATAATCATCATGAAAATCATCTTTTCACTGCCACCTACTGCTTTTATCAAGGCGTAATACGTAATATTTTCCAGGGTCATAATGTAAAAGATCTGTCCCGCAATTGAAAATCCGATGATGATCCCCAAAGCAACCGACATACCAAAGTTGATCAATATACCTGTTCCTAAGAAGAAACGCATGATTCGGTCCTGAAATTGTTCTCGGGTCACAGCATGTAGTCCAGAATTAACATTAATCGTATTAGAAACTTCGAGAACATCCGCGCCCTGATTTGTTTTAGCTAGCACAAAACTCATTCGATTTCCCATTCCTGGGACAAATGACTGAAATTGAGAGAAAGAGGTGTAAATGATCGGTTGAGGATAAAATCCTTGCGTCGCTTCACAAATACCAACCACGACACTTCTTTTACCATTAATTTCGAGGCTATCTCCTAGTTTCAATGGAATTTTTTTGCCACTACTCGACGTAGTAGCCAAAACATTATTTGTTGAATAGACATCCACAATCACTCCCCCTTCTCTCCGTAAATCTAATACAGATCCTTCTAACATGACTGAGGGTGCACCGATTAAAGTCGCATCATCGATTCCATAGAGTTGGGAGATATTAAATTTTCCTAAGGGTGTAATGACGGGAATGAGTGCAGAATTGAGAGGAACTGCCCATTCAATTCCGGAAACACCTCTGACAACGTCTAGGTAACCGATAGGCAAACTTCTCAGTTTGTCTTCGCTTTCAGTTGCCGGATCCATAACCCAGACGGTGGGCTCAGAAATATCTGTGACTATACGATAAGAACGTGCCACGAGCCCTAAAAATATTGCTGACTGCTGAGAAATTAATAGGGTAGCCAGAAAAATCCCAAAGATTACTCCGATACATGAGGCTCTGTTGCCGATTAACATTTTCAATGCGAGAGAAATCACGGTATCAGTAGCCTTATTTAATTTTCCTTGCGTCACGCTTTAACATCTCAAAAGTAGCAATATTTTTTATTATCACGTATGAGGAACAAAAGCAAGTGGCAAGATTTTAAAAATAAAAGGAAAGTTCCAAAAATTTTAAATATGAAAACTGTTTATTGACACATATTTAAATAATTTCTTATAATAAATTAAGGCTATTTACAATTTTTTATTTTTCTAACTAAGAGGTCCAATGAGTAACGCATCTAGGGATCATTGTATCTCTAAGAATTTACTTCATGCGGTAGATCCAAAAGAGTCGCGCAAAGGAAAATTAAAGATTTTCCTGGGCATTGCTCCCGGTGTAGGAAAAACATTTGCGATGCTTAAAGAAGCTCAGATTTTAAAGAAAGAAAATGTAGATCTTGTTGTCGGTCTTATTGATACTCATGGGAGAAAAGAAACGATTGTTCTTCTTGAAGGACTCTTTCAAATTCCCCCAAAACGCATTTTTTACAAAGAACGGTATTTTGATGAACTCAATTTAGAAGCAATTCTTTCTCGCCGCCCACAACTTGTATTAATTGATGAACTCGCACATAGTTCCGTTCATACTCCATCGTCGACTGGAAAGCGTTGGGAAAATGTCATAGAAATTTTAAATGCAGGCATTGATGTATACACAACGCTTAATGTCCAACATATTGAAAGCTTAAAGGACATTATCGAAAGCATTGCAGATATACCTGTAAGGGAAACAGTTCCAGACACCCTGCTTTGTCTTACAACAGCCATACAATTTGTTGACATTACGCCTGATGAATTGCTTACACGCTTGCATGATGGAAAAATCTATTTGGGCATGCAATCAAAAATTGCATCTCGAAATTTCTTTCAAAGAGAACGCTTAACAGCTCTACGGGATATTGCTCTACGTTATATTACCGAGATTGTTGACAAAGATTTACAGGGACTAAGCCCTTCAAATAAAAAAATTTTTCAAAATTGGGATATTGAGAGACAGAACCATAGACATCCTCCCAGCACGTTTTCAAAATTCAAATTAAGCAACATCAAAATTTCATACTTAATCACACCCTTGTTAACCACTTTTCTTGTGGGGATTAATTGGCTCCTGGTGCCCTATCTTGGATATCAACTTGTCTGGTTCATCTTTGTTCTTGGGGTCCTTGCTTTTATCTTAAAATTTGAAAACGGTCCAGCATTACTTGGAACTGCTGTTGCTGCTACTATTTGGTTTTTATTCTTTGCACCCTTTTTGAGTCCTATCACCATTTCTCAACCTGAACAGCTGATCTTTTTTATTCTTTATACAATTGCAGCTGTAGTTGCAGCTATTTTAATTGATCGAACAATGAAGCAGGAGGAGAAATTAATCTGTCATGAAGGATCTGCCCAGGTTATCCATGAAATTGTGCGGAATATTATTAACGGGACTTCAACCAAAGACACTCTCAATGCTTTGGAAAGAAGTCTTGGAAGACTTTTAAACGGCGACTGCGAAATTATCCTTAGGGAAACAGAGGGTAAATTGCTAGTTGACAAGTCCAAATTGATAAGTAATGATATCGAAAAAACGACTGCCTTATGGGTTTTTGTAAATGATAAGGAAGCTGGTCTTTCAACGTCTACCCTTCCCATGAGTTTAAATTTATATGTGCCTATTTTCGGTTTTCAACATTCCTCAGGACTTATTATTTATCGGCCCAGAGAAAATGATTCTCTACGTCCTGACGAAAAAAATCTAATTAATTCTGTATCTCAACTCCTATCACTCTACTTGGTACATAACTTGGAAGAGCAGGGACACGAGCATGCAGCGTAACTTTATGTATTTTGCGAGTTTAAGCTAAGACCCATTGTGCAACCGCTGGCCGGGTAGCGTCAACTCTACTCATCTTTTTCTGCATTTTATTTGCGCCTTTGGATATGCCAGGCATATCACATTAATCCATCAAACTGAAAGGAGTTTGAAATGTAAATTACACGTTCTACATTTAGCTGCGCGTGGCGTAGAAGGGTAACTAACTACGTGAAACAC
>JACCRY010000109.1 GCA_013813265.1 Parachlamydiaceae bacterium | reverse complement strand
ACAGGAAATTGATTACTATGTCATTTTTTTCTAAAAATTAAATTGGTTCAAATGAAGGTCACACTTTCTTTGCCGCAAAGCGGCAAAGAAAGTGTGACCTTCATTTGAACCAAGCCGTTTAATAGCTTCAAAACTGTGGTTGTTTAAAATAGCTCGCATGACAGCATTCCTCATGTTACCAACACCAAAATCGGCACTGTCTAAATCGATATTGTTAGAATATTTAATAAATTTTTTAATTTCTTTAATTAGATCAGATATTCCAGAGGCGACAAAATTAAGATCTTGATTTGTAAACGAATAAAATGTTTTTCCACAAACATAGCTGGAAAAAATATCTTTTATCGGAGTGCTAAAAGGATATCCGGTAGATTCTATGACGAATTTTTCAAGAAATTGAATTTTCTTCTGCGCATGAGAGATCAGTTCACTATAATGTAAAACATCGATTTTTTCGGAAATAAAGCATTGATTCAATGAATTAAGAGATTGCATCATGACAATGATGGTGCTTTGAGCCATATTCATCTTCATGATTTTGTCTTCAATTTCAAATGGAGAGCATTCAAATATTGTTTCGGCACGTAGGGAGACATGAGACTTCCTAATTTGCTTTAAAGCTTGGTTGTTCTTTTTTATTTCTTCGGCTATTTGTTTGGTTGATTCCATCCACTTTGTGCTGTAGAATTGGATTTGAATCGAATTAGATAGTAGTTTCTCACGTGCTTGAGAGCAAGTTTGTGAAAAGCGAACAAAATCTAGCAATTTTAACATGCAGGAAATTTTGCTAGTTACATCGTCTTGAAGACTTACTAGATAACAAGGCTGATCGTTAGGCTTAGAAATATGGCTGTTTCCTGCTTGAAATGAAATTGACAATACATCTCTATTAATGACCGTAACGAGTCGTCGTTGTAGCTGAGGGCTATCAAATGGGTCTTTATTACACAGTTGAAAAATTTTGACTATGTCAATATTCTGTTCCTCAGAGATGTCGAATTTTTCCTTAATTAGATCGAGCGCGGCTGTAAAGCTTCCTTGCGAAGCTTGCTGGATAGAGTTTTTTAGAATGTGCTGTGGAACTTTACACTTTGGTCCCCTGCTGAGTAATGTATATATAAAGCCTGCATGATTCAAAAGATTTTCCCACATTAAAAATTTGGCGGGGTTTTATTATAGGCGTTTTCTGTTTGGGCTGTATTTAATTCTATAGATGCATTTTTTACTGATTTCTCTAACCATGAACAGTACAAGCTCAAGTCGCATTTTTCCTTATAGGAATTTATATTCAGGTCGTAGTCGCCTTTAGTCTTATGATTTATCCTTGGGGGTAAACCAGCCGCTAAAAGAAAGGCATTTTCACACAATACATCTAAATTTTGATAGTACCTTGATTAATTTTCTGCCGGGCTTTAAAGATGAAATCTTATCCATGTCTTGATATACTCTGGATTTAAATACATCATCTCCTTCAACTACCAGTATTTCTTTGGCGAGTTTACTTGTTGATTCTTGTTTCTTCAGCAGTTCTTCTGGGGTTCTCGATTCTTTTTCGTAAATAAGCGAATCCATCAAATTATTGTAAATGTGTATTTGATTGCTTAATGTTAAACTTTGTGAATCCATGCATGTTCTTGTTTATAATTGATAGTTTGTATTTACAGAGATTGTTTATAACATAGAATCTAGATGGAGGTTAATTCATATTTTCTCGATTCGACAACCTGAAAAATGGGCAATGCCGAGGCCAACTTATCTCTCATTTGACCTCATTAAGATGGCTCAAATAACAGGCAATTCGGGCACTGAACGCGGGCACGGTACAACAAATTTCTTTTGATTGCCAAGTTTTTCATAAAAAACGCCCTGTAATTACCCTTGACTACAACCAACTTTTCTGCTAAAATAATCCCATGATAAATAAAACTTTCCCTAAAAAAGCACCTCTTAAAAATGCACCAGCCCATGCAGAGACCTCTTGGGAGCCTGTTGGCAATTGGTACAATGGCCTTGTTGGTCAAGAGGGACATTATTACCATCAAAGACTGATTCTCCCAGGCGTAATGCGCATGTTTGAACTTGGCAAGAATTCCAGCGGTGCTCTTTTGGACCTGGCATGTGGTCAAGGAGTTCTTGCAAGAGGGCTTCCAAATGCAATTAGCTATACGGGTGTAGATATTTCTGCGACTTTAATTAAGTCAG
Source organism: Parachlamydiaceae bacterium (assembly GCA_013813265.1). GTDB lineage: Bacteria > Chlamydiota > Chlamydiia > Chlamydiales > Parachlamydiaceae > JACCRY01. The sequence continues at coordinate 45,217 of JACCRY010000109.1, read as the reverse complement.
CTAAACAAACTTCCACTAATAAAATGCATGAATTTCATGTTGGAGACGTTTCAAAACAGCTATCGTTACAAAAGCGTGATTACACCTATGCTACGGTTATCTTGGCTTTGCAGAATATTGAGGGGGCTGAAAAAGTTATCCAAAATGCAATGCATCATTTAGGACCAAAGGGAAAACTTTTACTGATACTAAATCATCCATGCTTTAGAATCCCCCGTCAGTCATCATGGGAAATCGACGATCAAAAGAAAATTCAATTTCGACGCCTTGATCGTTACTTTAGCGATATGAAAATTCCGATCCAGATGCATCCAGGAAAGGGTGAAGCCTCTGCTTCGACATTGTCCTTTCACCATCCTCTTTCAACTTACAGCCAATGGCTATTTAATGCTGGCTTTCAAATTACTAAAATCGAAGAGTGGTGTTCTGACAAGGTGAGTACAGGAAAACAAGCCAAAATGGAAAATCGGGCACGTGAAGAATTTCCTCTTTTCATGGCAATTCTCGCGACAAAAAACTAAACTTTACAGTGTACTAGTCATCTATTTACTAAACTTGTTGCATCAGTTCCGGCGAGGATCTGTTTTCTCGATAATTGAGCTTACATTTTTTTGATTAAAACCTTTATACCCTTCACGTCTTTGTAGGTTTTCCATATGGCTGCCTACTGCGCCTTCTGTTTTAAATTTATTGGCTTGAGCATCGGTGATTCTCTTTTTGTGGAGAAGCTCCTCAATGCGCTGGGAATCGACCATCCAAATTTCAGCGGAGGTAAACGCTTGCTTCAGGTAGGGAAAGTCGCTAAAAGGGTTCATCATATGAACTCCCTGATGGCTAAGGTCTGTAGTGAGTTCCTCAAAGAGGAACTGAGCTTCCAGGTGATGCATACCTGAACGAAGAATGGAGTCTCCGTGGAGTGCACACCAAAGTCCTACTGTACCTAAAGTGTCGGACTCGGGAAGCTGGTTGTGGGCGAAATCAATTTCCACTTCATGAGGCAGCAAATCTACATCTAAAAAAAGCACGAGCTTGCAGCGAGGATTTTCCATCACTTGAGCGCCCCAGCCTGCTTCAGCTCCGGCCCAAAAACGTTCGCGACAGTGAAATCCAAGAACCTCAAAGAGCCGTACTAATTGGGGAAAATGGCGACGTGAAGAACGGAATGTGTGGTGATCATGATTTGCCCATCCCATCCCAAGCCTGTCTTGCCGAGCTTTTTGTACTTGCCCTGCATGGTTTTTGCTTTGCCAATAACGCCTTTCGCAGTGCAATACTTCCCATGCAGCCAGGTCTTGGCCGATTAGACTGACAAGTTCTGAGGCCATTGCTATAGTATGTTTCATTAAGGCGTCTTCCTCTTCCAAAGGCGCTCGTATGCGAGTTTGCCAGAGCTCTTGTGCTTCAAATAACCGTTCTAGAAAACTACTATCATAGTATGTTGGTTCCATCGTTCCTGTGGCACGTCTTTCTATTAACCAAAAGGTGACGCCATTTTCAGTTGTAAACCCACAGCGTCTGAATGGACTAAAAGGAGATCCTTCAATCCATCCAGAAAGTCCATGAACCATCAGAAAATCGGCGATTGCTTCGACAGTTACGGCCACCCCCGCAACCTGATGATGTTGGTCAAGTAATGCGATGTCTTGCATAACAATGCGTGGAAGTTGAGCTCCAGGATGATTGAAAACACGATATTCTGAAGTTGTAGACTCAAAGGCAAATCCTGAGGTCAAAAGTGCTTTCTCCAATTCGTCGGAGTGGCCGATAACAAGATGATCGATCCAATCAAATAGGCGCGTACTGGTTTGTTTTAAGAGATTTTGCTGCAGAGAAGCAAGCGCTGAATTGGATCTGCATGCATCTTCTAAAAATTTGAGGCATAATGCTTCAGCTTCCGGATGGCATTTCCATTGAAAAATTTGCGTACTGAAAGTCAAGGGAGCCTCCTAGATTAAAATGAACTTATAAATAAACTTTATAAATAAATTTGTCTATAGCATCCATAAATTTGTTTTGCTGTAACCTGCTATGTCACGCAGTAGGTAGCCAAGCAAACGCTTGTTTGACTCCTGCTGCGAGACGCAGAGGCTGTGAAAAAATTCGAAATAATGCAGCAGTTAGGCGAAAGTTGCAGCTGATGCAATTCTTGACGACGTCGTAGCTATAGCTACGACCGAGGAGAGAAGTGCGTCAGATGCAACTTTTCAGTCAACTGAAGCATCTTTCCAATTTCTTCACAGCCTCGCAGCAGGATACAGCATTAAATTTTAACCCATGAAAAAACCGTGCTTTTATCGTCTTGTTCTTCTACATAAGAACTTTTATAATCTACATCACTAATTTCACATGAAAAAGAGTATGTGTTATAGCTGCATTGAATCCCCTTGTAAGTTGGAGACTCCCGTTTTTCAAATTTATTTTCTTCTGACAATGCAACAACTTGGACGTTAGGTCCTGAAATATGCAATTCTTCAGCGAGACCTCGTATTGCTGCTTGTTCTGGAGATTCACCAGCTTGAATTTTTTCGGCAATGTACTTATTGCCGCGTTCGCGGATCATTCCGTTTTTAAAAACTTGTTTCTCTTCGAAAATTTGAAAACGCTGACCATTTGGGTTGGTGTGAAAACACTTAACTGAAACAACATCTAAACGTCGATACAATTTCCCCTCTTCAAGACCAAAAACACATTCACTATTTTTTATTTCATTGTATAGCGCTAATGGACTTTTAATCCACTCGTTTGCTTTGATGTTTGGAAACTTATTTAACCAAATTTTCAACTCTTCTTCGTTGTTTATTGTTAACTGCTTAAATCCAACGGTATTCATAAACCTCCATAAGGCTTTATTAAAATTCTTATTTTTTTGTTGATGGCAGCTTGTTGGCTAAAATAGGGCGCCAGTATTGATGATTTATACTTAATTTAGCGATTAGGCATTTCCTCACGCTCTACTGTGATAAGTTCCTTATTATCATTGAATGTTAGGTTTAAAACAGTTTTAGTGTTAACAACATAATCTTCAGTCTCCGGAGCCCCTGTAAATAAACGATAGGCCTCACGAATCCAATCAACGTGTGTTTGGACAAAAACATTTTGTCTTGGATGGGAGTCTAACACCATGTCAATAAAATGCTTAATTCTAGTCCTTAGTCTGTCATTTATTTCAAAAGCTCCTGATTCCCAAGGCCCCCATTCTTTGGAAAAAACGGCATCGGAAGTGATTTTGCACTCAGGATCTAGACCGTTGTGTTGTCTGTAAAGAGCTTTGACATCTTCACCGGCCATACCTTCAAAAGGGGTAATTTTTCTAGGGCCAAGATCCTCGGTAACTGTAGCTATAATGTTTATATCTTTTAAAACTATTTCCGCAGAATCTATAATGCGCTTTTGCGGCGACGTATAGGCTACAGAAATGCCCCAAGAGAAAACTCTGCTTTGTAAAGTCGCAGCTGACTTCTCCCCTTGAACTGTTAAGCTACTGATGGTGTCCGCGCCGTGCCACACTTGACCGGTCAGAGCTGTTTCTCCACCTTTTACAATGTAAATGTTTGTGTTCATGAATCACCTCCTCAATGAAATTAAAATTAGTTTATTTGCGTTTTTAATAAATGCCAATTGCTCTAATTATCCCTGAAAGTTTTCGCTTTTGTCAAGGCGCTTGTATTTTTTGAGACCAATATTTTGGCCACACTAGAACGCCTACAGTACTACCAGAGGTAACGATGTCTGGATTATCAAATGCCTTAATGTTGATGACATTTGAGATATTTAAACATGACATGACAGCTGAGACAAGAATCAAATCAGACACCCAAAACTCTGGAGCTTCTACAGCAAAAGCTGCGTCCGAAAGATTCATGCGTTCAGCCAAAAGGGCTTCGACAGTCTCAATTGAATACTTTATTTGCTTAGTGGAGTTCGAAATATTGCCATTGTGGATGGCCCCAATTCCGTATACTTCTCTTCCATTAGTGTTCATTTTAATTTGCAAACTTTCTGGAATCTCCCCAACTCTTTAATGAGTAACGATTTCGCTAAGTTTGCTTGTTTGTCAGAAATAGGATTTGGAGTCATTTCACTCAAGAGCTTGCCTTGAATTTCTGAAATAATAAGATTTTTGACAGGAGTTTTTCCGAGCTGTTTCATATATGGAGAAGTACAATTTTGATCCTTCCAACTGAATTGAAAACTACCATTTCCGATATCCCATACAACTGCTTTTTCAAGATCACCTTTTGAATGTACGATGGCTGTAGCAAAACCTAGTTCAGCTTCTTCTTTTTGGTTGATTAAGCGAATATTAAACCCTTCATTCTGTTGAATTGTAGAAAAGAGTTCCTCGCCATTTTGTGCTAATGTAAATGCTTCAGTTGCTACACCGGCAAAACGTTCTGCACGATGTGCTTCTGCACTTAACTTAAGTTCATGCACAGCCATTTTAACACGTTGCAGAATCTCCTCACTAAATCCCCGACCATTATTTTTTGCCAAATCTTCACTCAAAGGAATTTTAATACCCTTGCTAAAAATGTACTTTACGATTGTTTGTGTGTCACTCTCCACGTCTGCAACTAAAAGCTTAAGAAATCCAGAACCTAAGTCAAAAGCTGCACGTCTTTCAATTTCACCTTGAATACCAGCGGATGAGCATGTAATAAATACAATCTTTTTATAAACATTGAGCGTTCCAACTTAATTGTTTAGCAATTAAAATTTTTTGAATCTGCTGTAAAAAAAATAACATAACATTATTTATTAAACAAGTCAACGCATATCTTTTATAAAAAGTTGTCATTATAAATCAACTCTGCCAACATGGGACATACTTAAGTACGGTCAGTATCTCTGGATAGATTAGTAATCGGCACAAGAATATATTTGAATTTAGGTTTTATGTAGCAAATTTTACCATTTTTTTCGACAACCAGAGGAACCCCTGAACGAATTGAAGCCTCTATAGCCGCTTCCTGGCCTTTTTTATGACCCTTTAATAAAAGTTCATTAATATGAAGTGATTTAGACATTTGATAATCCCTGTATAATTTTCCAAGTTTTAACGTCTTCGACAATTAATTCATCGCCTGCATTTTTTCGAGCAACTATTTCCTGTGAATCCACATTCGAATTATCCAAAATAATAGCATTATTAGAACAAGGTATATAATAATTTACTACATACTTTAATCCTTGTTTATAAAGCCTTTTAATATCAGCTTCGGGAACATGATGCCCTCCTTGTTCAACTCTTTGAGCAACACGCTTTACAGCTAAATTCTCGTCAGATAACCACAAGTACATAAGGTTAATTTCATACCCGTCAGTTTGCGCCTGCTGAAGGTACTTTGAGTAATTTTTTCCTGCTCCCGTCGTTTCAAATGCAAAGCTTTTATTGGCTTTAAGCAGATCCCGGAGACGTGTTACCATCAATTTACTTGCTGTCAAATTCATGCTTTCTGGATGTAAAGGTGCAAGCCCTCGTGCAATCTCATCAGCATTGATAAATTCATAAATAATTAAATGCTGAGAAAGAATAGAATGTATCGTTGTAGTTTTCCCGAACCGTTCGGTCCGGCAATCATAAATATGCTTTTACATTGACTCATAAAAATACATTACCGACGACAAAGTTGTAACAAATAACTACTTCAAATAGTGCCTATTTCCACCATTTTACGCCAGACTTTTGATGCTGATATGATTGTGCTAGTAAGCTTGATTGCTTACTTAGCTTTTTAATAAAATTAAATGTCCATGGCCTATCTAAACAAATTTTTTCATATTCACTCTTAAGAACGATGACAGTCGGAAATATCTTTTCTATAGTTTTCATTTCGATTATTCCTATTTTTAAAAGAACTAGGTAAAAAATCGGTAGAGCACCTAAAAATGCAAACTGTTTATAGGTTGAATCAAACCATTCTCCAACGACGAGTTTGCGAACATATGGCATCAAAAAATCTGGCTTGATTTTAAAAAAGACATGCAGAAGGCACTTTTCTCTGCCTGGTATTGTCGTAAGAAAATCGATAACCTTCGAAGAAAAATTGTTGGAAGTAACGAAAGACGTTTCATCCAAATCGTACATTTGGCAGCAAAAAGCAAGCTTAATTTGAAAGAGCACCAAGGGTATTTTGTTCTTAAATGTTTTGAACATCTCGGTAAGATCTAAACGCCCTCTCATCACTTCTTCAAAGCTCTTAAAATCATCATGCGTAAATTGAAACTCATAAGTTCTAAATCTTTTATCGTAAGAGATCCAATCGACATCCATATTTTTTTTAAATCTTATATAGGCATCTTGAAGTTCATCCCAAACTATAATCTCTGCAATTTCAACTTTTGGATTAATAAAAAATTCGTCCGATTTGGCTATCTTGGTGTATATTTTTTTACATAAATCAACAGCGATAGAAGATTGGTCGTAGCAAATCAACTTATCCAAAACATTAAATAAAGTTTCGCATGACTTCTCTGGATATTCGTAAAAGGGTTTCAAATAATCTTCTATCCGACTTTTCTGTTCTTTTGAGTTTTCTCTGTCCTCAGCTAAATAGAGGGGTATTAATGTTTGAGAAATATACTTACTGCACTCTTTATAACGTTTAGGCTGGCACTGCAAAGCGCGATCTAGTCTTTCAATCTCGCTCCAAAGATTTTTGCTCTTAAGCTCATTAAGCACTGTGAACATTTCGTCCTCTATATCGATTTCGCTATCTAATTTTTTAAAGGAACTCGAGTCGCTTTCCCATACCGCAATAACTTTTTCAAGTCGTCTTTCTAAAGTTATTTCCATACTACGATCAGTGTTTAGCTCTATGTTAGCAATATTTTTTGGCATAATACTCTCCTGTAAAGGAAATGGACTTTTCTGCATATTTCTGAATTCAGGTTAATTTTTTCTTTCTAAGTCTTTGCCATACAATGGATTGGATGAATAAATTTGCTTAGGAGTATATGGCATGAAGATATTAATAATTCGTCGATCGATGTTGCTTTAGTAAGATAAGGTAAACCACTTTGAAGAAAACCGATATTAAAAGATTTAGTATCATTCCAATTACCAGAGATCATTCCTATATCAATAGGATCAGATGGGAAAAACTTGATTGTAAGGTTACGTGAACCATTTTATTAATTCATAGAGGTGAAGGCCAGTCCAGAGAGATGGGGGCGGCCAGACTCGAACTGGCGGAGACCGAAGTCGAGGGAGTTACAGTCCCTTGCAATTGCCACTATGCGACACCCCCATGGGCGTGAGAGGAAAAAGATAAACGATGCTGGCAGTAGGAATTGAACCCACAACCGTCCGATTACAAGTCGGGTGCTCTACCAATTGAGCTATGCCAGCTAAAGACACTGCTCATACTAGCAATTGAAGCATTTAGCTTCAACTGCTTTTCTTCAAAAACGAAAAACTCACTTATAATTAGCTGATTTTTAAGGGTTTACGCTTTCTTCAGATTGAGTCGTTTCTGGCGGAGGTGTAAGAAAGGAAGGGGTTTTTTGTTGGGAATCACGAATTGCTTGTCCAAAAGTACGATCCATAAGATTTACACCCTGGCTCGGATTAGGCTTGTTGACCCATACAGCTTTAAGCTTCTTCTTAACCCCACTACCGCCCTTATTCAATAAACAGCACGACTTAAATTTTTTTCCTGACCCGCAAGGGCATGGGTCGTTACGACCTGGTTTTTCTGTCATAGCTTAATATTTCTCCATGCGTTATAGTATTTATGATGACGTACATATAATACCCCTTTTTTTAGATTTAACTCAAGACTTGATTTAGTACCATGAAATTGCCGATTGCATCCCCTCTATCCTGGTCCGGAGCAGGTAAAAAAATTGAAAGTGCTACTCGAAAAGCGCTTTATGATTACAAGATGCTAGAGGGCGTCAAAGCTTTAGCTGTTGCCTTGAGCGGGGGTAAAGATAGCTTAACGTTGCTTTATATGCTTAAAGCAATTATTGGCCGCGGATTTCCTCAAATGAAACTGCACGCAATACACGTGAATGGAGCCTTTACTTGCGGTGCAGGGGTCAGCCTAGATTACCTGCGTTCTATTTGCGAAAACCTTGACGTCAATTTCATTGTTCGTGAAGCTAATCAGTCTCTGGAAGAGCTCGAGTGTTATAGTTGCTCAAGAAAAAGACGTTCTCTGCTATTTGATGCCGCCAAAGAAGTCGACGCAACAACAATCGCCTTTGGTCACCACCGTGATGACCATGTGCAAACCCTACTTATGAATTTGCTTCATAAAGGAGAATTTGCAGGAAATCTTCCAAAAATCCAAATGCATGCTTATGGTGTAGCGATAATACGGCCCTTAATCTATATTAGCGAGCAAGAGATCAAGACCTTCGCAAAGCAGCAAAATTTCTTAAGAATCACTTGCCAGTGCCCTGTAGGACAGACCTCGATGCGCAAAAAAGTTGATCAGCTAGTAGATGAAATTGAAGCCCTTTATCCAAATGCTCGTGCGAATTTGGCGTCGGCAGGCTTGCTTTACGGCTCTGATAAAGCCTCAAAAAAATAAGGAATATTATGACTTCACTCCCCACTGAACATGAAAGTCGCATCACGATCCAAGGTGTTGAAATTGCTTTGGGCTTCCCCGATGTATTTTCTTTTAAATGGATTGGCCAAAAAGACGTTTTAGATCAACTGTTAGCTGCCTGGCTTGTAATCGATAAAGATGACATTCCTCTAAACCCCAGGCTTATTGGTAAACCAGGAGTCGGTAAGACGACTCTAGCTTATGCGGCTGCAAAGAAAATAGGGCGTGAAGTTTACATCTTTCAATGCACAATGGACACAAGACCTGAAGATCTGCTAATCACCCCTGTGATCGATACATCCGGAGGAATTCGATACGTTGCTTCAGCGCTTGTTACCGCTATGTTGCGCGGGGCTGTCTGTATTCTCGACGAAGCCAACCGTATGAGTGAAAAATCGTGGGCATCTTTGGCTCCCCTTCTAGACACAAGACGCTACATTGAATCCATTGTGGCAGGACTTAAAATCAGCGCACACCCCGACTTTCGCATTTGCACGACTATGAATGATGACGCCTCAACTTTTGAACTACCTGAGTATATTCACAGCCGTCTTCAGCCACAAATTTTTCTAGACTTTCCTGAAGCGGATGAAGAACGTAGAATTCTCAGAGAAAATTTGCCTTTCGTTGATGACGAAATTTTGGAGTATGTTATTAATTTTTTACAACGAGCGCATGGCCGCAATGAAAATTACACAGTCCGTGATGGCATTAACATAGCACGCTATGCTGCTAAAAGGCTCAGTAGTTTTAAAGGAAGTAGCGTCGACAAAGAAAGTCTGCTTCGACAAGCAGTTGTCATGACTCTTGGAGATGAAGCCCTTTCCTATGTGATGTAACAATGTTACCAAACCAACAATCTCCATTTTTTCTGCAAAAAGGTCATATTTACGGACTGCCGACCATCCATTACAACATGGAAACTGCGGCTCAGGTTAAGCTTGCTTTTGACATGCTCAAGCCAGACTGCGTTGCCGTTGAGCTTGCAGAAAATATGGAACTTCAACTTTTGCACGCTGCCTCAAGACTGCCCGATATTAGTTTGGTTGCAAGCTATGCTCAAGAAAAATCACCCATTTACTACCTCTGTGAACCTTGTGATGCAGCATTTGAAGGATTGCGGTCTGCCATCGAAAATAATGTACGCGCCCACTGTATAGATTTAGATGTTGACGACTATCCGGATTTTAACGACTTACTCCCCGATGCCTATGCCATTCAGAAAATTGGATTGGAAAGCTATTATGATGTTTACCAAAAGTCACATATTGGGGTAGCACTCCGAAAGCATCCTCTGGATGAAAAGCGCGAGCAATATATGGCTAAGAGGCTGAAAGAGCTCTCTTTTTCATACGATCGCATCCTATTCATTTCGGGAATGAGTCACTTAGAAAATGTTTTTCGTTTAATTGACAACAACACATTCCCAGAAATGGAGCATGCTCAAAGGGACTCCACAGAACTATTCACCCTTTCAGAACGTGCGATGCGTGATGGTTTAGCAGAATATGGATGGATTTCTACAAACTATGAAAAACTCAGAAATGCTCACATTGAAGCACGACATGCATCAGACCACTATTCTGGGACTTTTCCTCCCGACCGTCAACAACTCATCTTTAACCTATACAGGCAGGCAGCGGACAATTACTCTCAAACGACCGGAAATTCGTTTGGCAGCTATCATTTACGCAATCTCATGAAATTTGTGCGGAATTATGCTTTTATTAACGATCAGCTGATGCCCAATCTTTTTCAAATTTTAACCTCTGCAAGAGGGTGTGTTGATGGAAATTTTGCATATACGACCTGGGAGCTAGCAACGGAATACTCCTACCGCAAAAACATTGACAATCTTCCCGAACTGGATTTATCTGTTGAAGAGCTTTGGGGTCACAGCAAAAAAATTAAATTTCAACTTAAAGAGTCTAGCCGTAAAGACCTTAGTTTTAAAAAACGGCCTGATAAATCTAAGTTCAAGTTTCAGCCTCCTGGCACTTTTGGAATATGCTCCTATCCTCCGGAAGATATTTCCATTGAAAATTTTGGAGAATTTCTTAAAAAAAAAGGCGTGCAAATCCTTTCAGAAGAAGCTGCAAGAACAACACCCTTTGCCACAAGCCTGGAGGACGGCATCGATATACGCGAATCGATCCGTCATTGGTTTGAAAAAAAACTATATGTTAAAGTCAAAGGAAAGCCTCCTGGAGGCGTAAGCTCAGTAGTTATTATTTTTGATGAAGATGTGGGAAATGAAAAGACGTCTAATCAGAACGAACTTGTTGAAAAATACCCTTGGAAGCTTTCGTGGCTTGGAGAACACTCCCAAGAGTCTGATATGGCCTTTTATGCAACTCCCCTTAGCGCCAATATCGTGGGGCCAGGAATTAGCAGGTGTGAGTATGGAGGCTTTATGCTATCATCTCCTCCACGACGAATGCTCAATATCTGGTCTGATCTAGATTATGAAGGTTGTCGTACAAAAGCAGAGTTACTGCTTGTAGCTGCAATCGATTATGCAGTAAAACCACTGGTCGTGTACGTTGCTGCTAAACCACCACGTTCGCTCATCAAAAGCTTTGCTGCCAGATATGGCAAAAAGATCGTTTTTATTCCAATCAGCCAGCTTTCTCCAGTAATGCTTAACAAAATCAGAGTCTTTCATGTTTTGGACGGCTATGATAAGCGACATAATGCGGATGAGTACATTCATTAAATCTTAGTGCATTATAAGGTAAATCCGTAAATCCGTCCTTATCAAACTCCGAGAAAGCACCCGCGGCTGAAGGCTTTAAAAGTGACCCAGTATGTACATATGGAACCGCTTTTAAACCTTCACCCCCGTTACATGCTAAGTGCTTGTTCGATGGCAGCGGGAATTAGCTTCTTCCACTTAAGTCTTGAAATTTGAGGCAGCTTATTGGCTTTAAGTTCAATCACATGCCGTTCAGTTTGGTCAGCAGAGGATTTCTTGGAGTCATAGCTTAAAGCATAGCCCACCCTTTCAAGTTCAGCTTGATTCCCCGACTCCCATAGCTCATGGCTGAACATAATCATTATCGGAAGTCCAACTTTCAGGCATTCTTCTTTTTGCGATCCTCCAGGCTTTCCTTGAATCAAGATACTAATGTTCATCAACTCGTTCATCTCTGATCGGGACATTAATCCCTCTACTGAACAATGCTTTAGAGCACTTTCCTGTGCTTCGCTTTTTTTCAATTGCTCTTCAAAATAGAACTTCATTAATTCATTTGTTCCACATATAAAATAATATTTGATGGGAGTTACATGCAGTGGAGTTTGCAGTAACTCTTCAAATATAGTTTTCATGTGGCCCACGCCATTTTGACCCATGGAGATAATGACACCTTCCTGCTCTTCTGAAAGAGACCATTTAAGTCTTAGTTCAGCAATCTGACTCGGATTTTTGATCTTTTTAATTTCATTTGATATAGGAGCGCCCACAAATTCTATCTGATTTTCCAAAATCTCTACGGGTATTCTCACCGCGTCTGCAAGGACGCCTTTGAAGTCACTCCAGACAAGATCTTGAAAATCGTTACATGACTTTCCTGTCCTAGCCAAAACCGGATTAAAAACGCGGGAATGGTCACTCGGTAGCCACATTTTGAACAACTGAGACTGAATTTTGCCGATGAATTCATTTTGATAACAGCCTACTTCACAATCACAGTGAATGATGCACCCAGGAATGCCAAGGCTCGGAGAAAGTGAGATATCTAATTGATGGCCATTTCGGGTTGATAAGATAAAGTCCACATCTAAATGTTCAATTTGTTGCTTTAATACTTTTCCGAGTGTGGGAGAAATATATTGCGCTATCTTCCGTCCCATATTCATCTGGATATCGAAACCATCACTCATTCGATTTTCCTGTTGGATCACTTCTGCATAAATACGATCGGTAGTATGAGTTCCTGTTGCAATCATGATAGGATCAACCTGCTCAGAAAATTTCTCAGTATCGATCACAGTGATTTTATAACTTTTTTCCAGCAGGGTCTTCAAACCCATTGCTACAGCATAATTCCCTCCCGCGGCAGAAGTTGTTGTAATGATGATGTGAGCCATTTCATCATGTCGTTTAATTCTAGGACTTGCGTAAAGGCTTTGATTAGCCTCTTGCATGAACTGATCATAACGACTTTTGTTTTCATCGACCCACGAATCGAACTGAAAATTCTCTTCTAATAAAGCAAGTTTCATTCCCAAATATGGTGGGTATTTCGGTGATCCAAATATAAAACATACTCTAACCAGAGCATCCTCGAATTTTTTCTTATTTTCTTCTGTTAAAACTTCGACTAAATTTTTCGCATAGGCCACATGAATCATCAAAGCTAACTCAGGGTCTTGAAGTAAGTAAGCCAATTTTCCATGAAGCTCACTTTTATATTGAATTAAAGAAAATCGCTCGTCATTGAAATTAATTAGGCAATCCTCTACATATTTAAATTTATTGGTTATGTTGTTCATGTTAGACACTCCTTTAATTGGTTGGTAGTTTATGAAGATATCGATGCTAAAGGGAGCTTACCCTATTTGAATCGGTTGGACTTGCTTAACAAGTTTGGCCGCTACTTTAAAAGAGAAGCCAAGGACTTGATTGGCAAGATTAAAGCAGACGGATTTAACATTCGAAAAGAACGTGGAATTGAATCTTTTGATATGCCCGTCGAGGTAGCCTTATCAAAGTATGATAAAAATACCCAACAATTTCTTAAAAAAGTTTCAGGGTTATCCCCTCAAGAACAAAAGTGTTTAACTTACTTTCAGCAAGGAAAGTCTGCACAAGACACCGCTGCAGTGATGGGAATTTCGCAACGGACAGTCGAGTCTTATTTTGAAATGATCAAAAGTAAGCTTGGGTGCATCTCAAAATACGATTTATTAGATTATTGAGTAGGGCATATTAAACCCGACAGGTGTCAATTTAAAGGAATTCTAAGGCCGTTACCGCGCGCTTCTTTCTGCGTGTGTCGACCTCGACAAGTGGTAGGCGAACAACAAAGCGAAGACAAGTCTTCGCATTTCCAAAGAGGCGGGACATTATTTTTGAAATAAATCAACTCTCATCCCTTTAGGTGTCTCAAACTCAAATAAAATGTTTCGATAGGTATTCCTTTGATGCTGTAGATATTTATTATACTTCACTTCTAGATCTTCAAATGACACCAACTCTTTCTTTCTATAAGAGATTAAAAAACCATCTCCCAATACTCTAATATTTTTCATGTTATCATGAAATAATGGTAATGCAAGAAGAATGCTTTCAAGATCTCCTGACTCTCCATAGACAGAACGAATAACCACTGTGTTTTCATTCTCAAGGAAAATTGGAGGTTTAATTCTTTGCTTGTCAGTAATGATCTTGAAAGCAAGAGCATTGAGTTGTCGATTCATTTTTTCAATGTCTACTTCACCTTTGTGAAAGCAATCTGAAATAAATCTAGCACTAACTAATGCTGAAGATTGGACTTCTGTAACTAGACCATTATCAATAGATTCATGAGCCCATTCATATGTCATTTCCTGGTTAGTACCACCCTGATCATAGCGACATAAACTTTTCAAATGTATAATAATTCCTGCTTCATTTGGTGTTACGCTAAAAGAAGAAGAAGGTATTTGTCGCGGCGAATCAAAATATTTTTCATCATTTCTAGAAGCATGATTGCAAATGTCCATATCTCCGTGTCCCTGTGCAATATGTTGGAATAGATTGAATGCCGCGCTTTGTATTTTTATAGCCTTTTTATGCACTAGCACCTGGTATAAAAGAATAAGAGCCCTTTCTATCTTGCCGTAATTGACAGGCTGATTAGTTATTATATGCAGGGTACGCCCAAACTCCATCAACGCCGTTACATCCTCTATAGCTACAACGACAAAGATAGATGTGGGGATAATGAATCGAACAGAAACTACTGTGCTGCGCATCTTAAAGTATTTAAAAGAATAAATTCCCCTGAGCCCCCAATTGATAAATTAATTAATTGCATATAACTCCTAAAAGTTTTAAAAAGGAGCAAAGGAGTAAGAATATGCAAGTGGTTTTAGGAGGAATTGCGGTTGGCAACCAGGTCACAACAAGTTACAATAACAAAAAACTCGGACTGGTTAGCGAAGAACAAAGCCTAAATTGGGATACTAATCCTGTTAGGATTAGAGACGTGGAATGGCGGACACTAAATTCCAAACGTGTTCTGGATATCATGCAAGGTGATAATTTGACCCCTTCTTCTCTTGCAGGATTGAAGAAAAATGAAATTGTTTGTGAGACGATTCACTTAATTGATCGTTTGTATAGCGATGCATTGCTTAGGTATAAACAGCAATTAGCTTTAGCCTCCGGTGAAGACCTTAAGCACATTACAATGTTGTTAGAGCAACACAAATGGGCCAGAGCAAAAACTAGTAGTGTAGGAATTGTGGGAGGTGGCGCTACAGGTGCATTGATCGGTGCTTCGTTAGGCCCCGGCGGAGCTGCTATAGGAGGAATAGCTGGAGCAATATTTGGCTTATTAGCTGGATTTTTTGGCGGTGGAGAATTAAAGAAAAGGTATATTCAACACGAAGGAAGCGCTAATCGTGTAAAATGGATCCACATGATCGATTTTTCCGAAGACGCAAGATTTAAAACGATATCTCATCATATTTTAAACGCCAGTCGACCTCTTTTAGAGGATCTTCTCGACTTAGATAAGACAAATCAATCGGATAGACTCAAAATCATTCGACTCCAGCAACTCTGTCTTGTGTATAAAGTAATCTTTAATGAATCCTCTTTACAGATCACTCTCGATCCATATCAAAAAACAGATAAGACAGAACCTATGGATGTGAACCACTATGTTGATGAACTCATTCAAAAATATGGATTAAACTGGAATGCATCTAAAATATCAGAATTGAAATCCCCCTTTTCTGTAAAAGAACTCAGTAAAAATTTTAATGGGTCAACTTCTGAATCCGAAAGTGATATTTCTAAAAAATCTAAGCTTCAGCCTACGCCTAAGTGCAACTTAAAATTTTCCAAGCATACGATTGCCCGTGACCTGTGGCTAGATGCTAATGTTCACATTTCGGATCAAACTGAAAAAAAAGTTAATTTAATTTCAGATTACTTAAAAATTAGAGGTTTTAAGCTAATTGGAGTTGAAGGTAAAGGAGACTGTTTTTGCTATGCATTTTTGGAAAGCTATAAAACATTGTCTCGAAGAATTCCTATTCTGAATAGACAGAAAGATAAGAATGCTTATTTAAGGGGACTTATTGCTGCGCAATATGCTGGGAATTTCTCAGACCAAAATTCAACGATTAGAGCTGATCAAATCAAAAAGGCCGGAGAATGGTTGAAAGCTGATGGTGAGGGTGATTTACTAGCTAAAATCTTTGAAATTCATATAAGAGTAGTCACACCCCAAGTAGATGAACATGGCAGTGATGTCAATGATATGCTTACGTGGCCTCTAAAGGATAAAGACTCCGAAGAGTGGGGAAAAATTGATGAATTGGAAAGACCAAGGGACTATATTTTTATTGTTGATCTGGGGGGCCATTTTATTTGCGCGCGTCCGAGTACAGTGTAAATCCGAGTACAGTGTAAATATAAAAGGAGAATAACTGTAAGATGAATTTAAAATTCTTGGGAAATACGTATGCAAAATTTGGTGAATGGAATCAAAAAGTCGATGCTTTTGCTTCCAAAACAATTCATGCTTCTTTGAAAATACTTCCTTGCTCATGTGGCATCATTGTTTCTCATGAAACGCACACGAAAGTTGCGCTATTAGGATCTGTACTCATTGCATTGGTAAGCACTATCTTTAACATGTCTTGCCTGCCTCGAAGTTTAAAGTATTTTCTCGGATTAGTTGTAACTATCTCCGTTGGAAGCCCCACAATATCAAATTTGAAACAATTGCCAATAATTATTAAAAGCACCTCTATTGTTCAAAGACAGTTTGGTATTTTTTATACAGCGATTAAAAACAGTTGTCAGTCAGAGATTGACCAACTAAACAGTAGAGTTCAGCATGAGGTTGAACTCTTGGAATTTAGAGTGGAAAAATTAAAAAAAACAATTCTAAATTTTGATTCTTTCATTTTTAAACAGCCGGATCTTTTGGATCAATGCCAAAAATATTTAATCGAAGAAAATAATTTAGTTTCCATTATCCATAATGGAAGTAATTATTTGTCGACTGATTTAGACTCTAGTAATGTCATCGATAAGAAAACACATTTATGGCAACAATCCAATCAATTGAAATATCTATGGGATGCGCGTCTAGAATTTCTTGAAAGGCATCATGATGTCAAACAAAATTTGATGAAGCAAATAGAAGTGGCTGAAAGAAAAGTCAACACTAAAGTTTTAGGTTAAACAATTATATAGGTAAAACAATAGCAATGCTTGAAGTTGACTCAAATTTTCAAATTACTTATTTTTTTAATAGCAGGCAGCAAAAAGCTTTCAATGATCTGGATTACCGAATCCAAGATAGATTTAGATCGCGATTTTTACTCTCAGAGAATCCACAAGATCTAGAACTTGTTCGTTTGACTCTTGATATCAGCGTGTGCTGCTCTGATCACCCTAAACGATTTATTGACTTATTTTTTCAAACAGTTTTAGACGCCCATACGAATGAAATAAATATTCATGAAACTTTAGCAAAAGTTAAAAAAATTTGTCAGATCATTGGCGGGGCGAAAGCTTTTTTTACATGTGCTTCAACCAAAAAAATAGAATACTATTCATTAGAAACTTTAAAAGAAATTACAGACCTATTTTGTGAAAGCCTATTATCCGGATCGGGCTCCATTCCCAATTCCTTTTGTGATATTCCTTGTTATGATGAAGGGGGAAGGGGCGTCTTGATAAATTTAATAAAACAGCCATTGGCAAACAAAAAAATTACGCTTTGCACCTTTTCAGAGCCTAAAAGACAGTCAGTAAATTTTAAAGAACTGCTAAAGAAAAAAAATTCATATAAAAATATTTGTTCTGTGGCGACGGCTTACCTTAAATCTCTTCCTGAAACGAACCGTCTGAAGATGGACATATATCATCAGTTTTTTTTCTTTCTAGGTAATAATTTACAAATAACGGAGTTAAGTGATTACGAAAAAACGTGTTTAATAAAAATTGTACTGATTTCTTCAAGCAGTCATGAGTTTCCTGTGCCACAATACTATTCCTTTATAGACTTAACTGAATTGGTCGAAGAAGCGATAAAAGTGCATAACAATTGTGGAGAGGAAGTACTTATTGATTATAGTGAAGGCATTTGCCGGCAAAGCGGTGTATACCTGGAAACGGCTAAACAAGGTTTATCTTTTTTGCATGCTCTTTCGCAAGACTTCGAAAAAATCATTGATGTTCAGATTTGTTTAGAGAATTTCCAAAAGCAAAAATTACAGCTGCCTGAATTCATCATGAAACTCGAGGAAATGGTTTCTGATTTCCCTCCCCCCCCCGCCGGCTCATTCGATATTGAAGAACTTTTGAGGCGGTTATCCGGAGAAGATCCAAATGTTAAATTTCCGTTGGCAAAAAAGAAACGGGATCTTGTAAGAAAAAGGCTACTTCGTATTCAAGATCATTGTGAAGAGTGGAAAACCTGCAAAATGAGTGAGCTGGTTAATAAAGCGTTAGAGATTCAAAAGAAAACAATTCATGAAGAAATAGACTTAGTGCAATTGATGGCTATTGGCAGGCTAGCACTTCGCATTAAATTCTTCCCCATCTATTTGCACGCGACCCAACTCGTAACAGTTCTAGGACTTCTAGCTCATGAAAATGGCGCACTTGCACAAGTGAAGACGGGTGAAGGGAAATCTTTGATCGTTGCTTTGTTGACTTTTGTTCTGACGATGCAAAAAAAAGATATTCACGTGATTTCTTCATCCCCTAGCCTTGCGATGCGTGATCAGAGGGATTTTTGCTCTTTTTTCAAAACATTTGGCGTGACATCTTCCCATATTTGCAGATCTGAGAAAAAACCTGAGGACTTCGATGCACAAGTTCTCTATGGGGTTACAAGTGATTATGAATTCGCAATCATGGAGGAGATATTATATTTCTCGAAAATTTTCTCAAGGAAATTTGAAAATACGTGTGGAATTGTAGATGAGGTGGATAATCTTACGATTGATACCGCGCTCAATGGCGCGCGCATGGGATACCCAGCTGAAGTCACTCATGGGTGGGTATATCTACCCATCTTTAACTTTTTGAAGCAAAATATTTCCAAAGATGAATGCCATAAGCTCGCAGCAGCTAAAACACTTGTGAGTCTCAAAGCTTTCTTAAAAAATTATCGAGGGGGTCAATTTAGTACATACGTTGATGGATTTTCCGACTATAAATTAAATAAATGGCTTACATCAGCTTTCAGAGCATTTCATATACTTACAGAGAAAAATGATTATGTTGTTCAATTTAAAACTACGGAGGGCCATATACAACAAGAGATCTCGATTGTCGATGATGGTAATACGGGTAAAATTATGAATGGAACGCGCTGGTCAGGAGGAACACATGAGTTTGTGGAAGTTAAACATCAGATTGCAAATAAAGATGAAACGATTGTCCCAATTAGCATGTCACATCCCGTCTACTATCCCTTATACCCTACTATTTACGGTCTCACCGGAAC
Organism: Parachlamydiaceae bacterium; assembly: GCA_013813265.1. Taxonomy (GTDB): domain Bacteria; phylum Chlamydiota; class Chlamydiia; order Chlamydiales; family Parachlamydiaceae; genus JACCRY01. Next base: position 25,968 of record JACCRY010000109.1, on the reverse strand, counting down.
TTTAGGGGCAGACTCAGAGCGAGAAGAAATTAAGAAGATCTATGGAATCGATTCATTTGATATCCCGACAAACAAACCCATGTTAAGAATTGATGCCCCTCCTACCATTTTGTCGAATAACCTCCAACACACTAAGGCTATTATAGATAAAATCAAAGCTTATCAGCAGCATGGACGCCCCATTTTGGTTATATGTAAGACAATTCAAATTACAGAAGAACTTGAAAAACAACTTAAAGCTTTGAATATCCCCCATGAAATTCTTAATGAAATACAGCAAAAAAGTGAAGAAGAAATCTTAGAAAATGCTGGGTTGCCAGGTGCAGTCACCATTTCCACGAACAATGCAGGGAGAGGTACAGATATTAAACTTAAAGGGAATAGTCGGGCAAATGGGGGTTTACATGTCTTGATCACCTTTTACCCGGCATCTCAACGAGTTGAAGAACAATTGAGAGGAAGAGCTGGTCGCCAAGGTGAACCAGGTTCATCCGAAATTTTACTCTCAAAAGAAATGCTCATGTCCCAGAAAAAATCAACGCTTAGCTCTTCCAATAAAATGGATTTATTAGAACAGCTAAATGATGCGAGGGTAAAGCATGGAAACATGTTGAAGCATCTTCATATTTGTCGTGCAGACATTGAACGTTTCAGTTTTTCATTAGCTAAAATTTTTTATAAAAAACTGAGGAAATTTAACAAATTAATAGAAGATGATCGATTTTTGGGTGAATGTTCCGCGAATTTAAAAAATCGCCTTCTCAATAAAAAAACATTTGATTTTTCTTCTCTTTTACCAACAGATCGCTTACTTGCAGAAACAGTGCTCAAACTATTTCATCAACCTGATAGCAAGCCGATTCACTGGTTTCTTTTATTGCAGCAAACAATTAAACGTCTTAATGAAAAGATGATCAATGATTGGGCAACCATTTTTCATGATCAAGTAGAGGATATGATCAATGATTTTAAAATTGAGAATTTAGATTCAATCAAAGATGAAATAGATCAATTAACTCAACAGCTTAGGAAAAATGGGAAGAATATAGAGGCTCTGTACTTAGGCCTTTTTTTTGCTAACCAAGAAAAACAAATTGAGCTAGCAGTCGACCAGGAACTCAGTAATCTTAAAAAAGAGATTTCACATTTATATGACACTCACATGTTAGATTGGAATAAAAAACTAAATCCTGACGGGTCAGGAGTTATTGAATATTTAAGTAGCTTATTAGGCGTTGAATTAATTTTAATCCAACACAAAACAAACAACTACGAATCGTAAGGTTATATATTATGCACCCTCTTTACGCGCCCCCGACACTGATTCACACAAGAAATGAACTCGTTGAGAAAATTCCAGAGCATAGTTTAACGGTTGAAGACCGGATCACTAGGTTCGCTTTGCTCGTACTTTTGGTTGTCCTCATATTTCCCATCTTTTTTGGTTGGCCAAAAGTAGAACGTCTTTGGCTTGAAACATATGATGGAATTGATCGTACCTCTTATTTTACTAATGAAGCATTTGAAACAGCTTTAGACCCTATTTTAGATGGAGATGACATGGGCCCCCTGTGTAAGTGTAATTATTCTGCTTTTAAATCACTTTTTCAAGATGAAAGTGCAGAATTGGATAAGCAAATGCGAGAAGAATGCAAATCCTTAACAAGCGATGTCAAAAACTTAAAAAACCAGATGAGTAGATTTGATAACTTTATTAAGGAACACAAAGAACTATTTGAAATATGTTTATCCTATCTACAAACGTTTCCGGAATTCATCTCTCCTTCGACCGAAATTCCCTCAACTTTAAACCGTGACGATCCTATAGATTTAAGAACAATGCTCTTAATGGAGAAAAACAATCTAGAGCACAATATTCAGGAAAGAAAAAACTTTTTTATGAGGCATCAAGAAGTATACGCTGTTTTTCTCAAATATATAAAGGAGATGCCAGAGGAAATTGAATATTTATGAATAGGCAATTCCAATGCGATTAAATAGGGCAGCTATACCCTAAGCAAAGCAGAATAGGGCAAACTTACGGATGAAGAACTTAAAGAACTCATTTACAGACTAGAACATCTTACAAATGCACCAAATTTAGAATATCTTTTATGGATCTTAGGTGCTTCAAGAAGATTTGAGTATAAAATATTGGAGAAATTCTTCAACTTGGGAACTCAAGAGGTATGGCCTTTTTTGGTTTGGCCTCATTTGGATGCCGGCGGGAGGCTGGTATAAAATGTTAAGCAAGATTGATAGATTTGACTGCGTCAAAACCTCGGAATTGAACAAAAAATGAGTCCATATTAGCTATTAGCCGATTTTTTTAAAGCTCAAAGGATGATGTCCCCAGACAAGGCCCTATATAAACGGCATCTTGTGCCTTAAAATTTGAAACATACAACATTTTTTGTGATTGTGAATAATTCAGAGAGTTTTGTACGTTAAGTCCAGGATCAATTATCGTATTGTCAGGATAATATATTCTTTCAGCCCAAAGCTTATTTAAAAATTTATGAGAAGAAAATGATGAAAAATTTTAATGAATTAGCTCAAGAGGTAAAATTAAGGCAATTATCCCCAGAAGAAGTAAAGTTTGTTCTTCAGAAAGTCAAAGAATTGACCCTCAGTAATGATAATGATCTATCTAGTTGGGCATATCTTTTGGAATACGTAAAGGAGTACCAAGGATTTGAACTGCTCGGTCCTGAAAAATATGAGGTAAAGGTTGAAAAAACAATAAAAGATTTTTATTTTTTGGCGAAATATTGTCCTAATATAGAGTCGATCCGGTTAGCCATGGCAGATGACGAAGTTCTTTGTTGCCTCAAACTATTTCCAAAACTTTTACGTTTCCGTTTAGACGATGGATCATGTATTACAGAACAGGGAATTAAGCATGTTTGGCGTTTGACACACCTCACCCATTTGATTCTCAACGAATATCGTGATGTTTACGATCTATTCATAAAAAATTTATGTCAGCTTAACCATCTTTTTGTTTTAGATTTGAGCCGATGTAATCATATATTCGATCACAACTTGGAGCAGATTTCTAGATTGAAACACCTAAATTCACTCAATCTACGTTTTTCTGTTTATATCACAGATGCAGGAATGCCTTATATCGCAACAATGAAAAATTTGGTGCGGTTGGGAGTCGGAGGTACACACATTACAGATCAGGGAATTTTGGTCCTTTCTGCTCTGTCTCAACTTAAAGAACTTTTACTACGTAAAAGTGAGATTACAGATGAGGGCCTCAAGCATTTGGCCTCTTTTTCAAATCTTGAAACAGTTGATTTATCATACTGTAAAAATATTACAGATCAAGGGTTACCTCATTTGAATAGAATTAGCACGCTCCAAACAGTTGACCTTTCTGAATGTCAAAACATTACTGAACAAGGAATTAAACAACTATTCCCTCAGATACAAGTCATTCAACTTAATCAAAAAAATAGAGATTTTTATGTCTTTAATTAATTTTCCTTTCTGCAATTCTGATAGATCTTCATCTCCTATTCGGCTGGGGTGCTTAAAAGATGATTCAGATCCTCAGGAGTTTGTAGACCATCCTGATGGCCGTCGCCTCAGCTTAAGTAAAATACTGAGTATAATGAATCGTTTGGAGCATTTGACGCTGCCCTATTGTGATTCGAAAGGTAATTCCTTACAAATTTGGAAAATTCGTCCTGCTCAACTTCTTGGGACAATTCATGATAAAAAGGGCCGAATCACTGTTGTCTCAGGGGATAAAATCCGTTTATTATCAACAAAAAGCAGCAGCCCGGCCCTAATTATTCAACAATTAGAGCAATTCCCGCCAAAAGAATGGCATCTTATTTTTAATCAACAAACCAACGAGCTTGATCTTTGGCCTCTCTTAAGGGCTGCGGGAAAAGACTGGTCTATTGAGGTAGAGAAGAGTCCTTACAAAGACATGACTAAAGAACAAGTGCTTCAAAAACTATTAAATGATGGCTTTGTATATTCAGGTAAAGCGAATGACAATGGAAAAGCAAGCTATGTTCACCCAGAAACAGGAGAAAAAGCATACATAGACCCAAGAAATCAAGGTCGTTACGGAGAACCCAATCATGTGGACTTTGTTACATCATTGGGGGATAAAATTCGCTATCACTACAAGGACCCATACGGACTACATCAATTCCATTTAAAAAAACAAACACACAGGGCCGGGGAGGATATCAATCATGTGCAAAAAATCAGAGAGATCCAGCAGAGACTTAAAAATACAATGCATGATGAAAAGGCAACCTTTAGGAAATTTTCTCTCTCCCCCCAAGAGCGAGAAAAATCTGAAGGAAGGCTCGGTGAAGCAAGTAAGTTGCTAGATTTTACAAAAAAGTATCTCGCTTACAAAGCAAATGAATTGATCAACAAGAACAAGGGTAATCCTCCTGATAATGGCGGGGGAGGCGGCGCTAGCAATAAAGGTCCTGGAAATCAACAGTTTAGGGAAACAGTACAAAAGAATGGTCTTACTTCATCCTATCAGGCAGATAGCCCCATACCTGCTAAAGGAGCAATGAGTAGTGAAATTGGGGGGATAGGATGTACTGCGGAATTAATTCAAGGAGTCTTTGATAATGCCAATGCCCTATTCGAAGATGAGCATTTATTTTTTGTACCCGCATTTGATGGTGAGCTTCCAATGACCAATCAAGAATTGGGCCAAATTCTGCGGGAACTTGCTATTGGGATATACGTTCATGGCACTGTGCCATTCTTTAGTCTGCATTTCAACCAAAATTCGGATCTTTATCCTGTCATACATCCAGCGTATGAAAACACCTTGGTTGGACAAGCAATCAGCCTTTTAGACTACTTTATGAAAGGATATCTTAATGGCGGTATCTTTAAAGAAGAATTCATTAAACAATGGGAGGAGGATCCAAACTGGGAAAGAAAAAAAGATTCAGCTCTAAGTGAAATGATTGACTTTACAAGCTATTGTAAGCAAAATTTGCAGGGGGTCGATCAAACCTATATTTCTCTACGCAAACTACTCAGCCTCTCCACAAATCCAAATGTCATAAAAAATTTAGGAGAAACCATTGAAGCAGCATTAAGTAGTGAGCCCTCTATTTTTAAAGACACTACGCTCTTCTCTAATTCATTTAGGATTATAGCTAAGCAAAAAAGTATTCAAAAGGCAGATAATCTTTTTATGCTAGATGCGGATTTTGATGTATGCTATACAATCGATCCAGCACCAGCTTATAAGAAGGAACTAGAGCAATACCAAAAAATTCACGGCCATTTTCCTCCTTCTTATCAAAGGATGATTGACGCTTATGAAGGGATGAAAGAGCAAATTCATAACCACATGGTTAAACTCCCCATTTGTTCCAAATATTTTGCTATGTTAGGGGTAATCAATTTCTTTTCAAGCTATATGATCACCTTAAAGAAACATAGAAAGACTCCCAATTTTTCCATGCTTCACTCGAAAGCGCATAGTAGTCCCGCACTATTTCCTCATTTACCCCTCGAAAATTTTAAAAAAGAGAAACTCACCATCAACTTTTCCGAGATAGTAGAAAAGATTTGCGCCTCACAAGCATCTCTATTACATCAATATTTTACTAAACCAACAGACCTAATGAAAGATCGGGTTACTGAGGAGTTGCAAACATTATTGAGAGAAAATATTTTGAGCTCCTGTTCAGCGAGCATGCGAAGATATCAGGAAATGAACCCGCAGTCTCTTTATAAAGCATTTGAATCGGCAGCAACTACATTATTAAATACTCTTAAAGAAAAATATAACGAATCCGTGAAAGACCTCTCTAATCTACAGCAGAATTTCAAATCTAAAGAAGATATAACAAAGGCATTAGACTTTAATCATTCTATTCGCGACATGTATTCCTTTACATTTTCCATGAAAACTAATGGAATATCTGATAGTCAGGCTAAAGCTTTAAATTATATTCGTCAAATGCCTGATTCTGAATACAAGTCGGCGGAAGATCAATTGAGAGTCCTTCTTCTCGATAAAAAGGATTTGTCGCTCTACATCATTAAGAATCTATCAAAAAATTTTATTAAAAAAAACTTTGATTGGTTGGAATTTCAAGCGAATATCTTGCTCATTCCTTCAGATGCGCCAATTACAGCAGTTGAGCAAGGAAAGAGAGTCGTTGGAGGCTGTGGCATGAAGTTATTGCCACTAAAAGCGACTGCTTCAATACAGGGAGAAGGCATTTTGATGGAGCACAGTCGTGTTTTGCAAGAGCTTGATCCTGAAAAATGGGTGAAAATTGGAAATGAAACTGATAATAGGTTACAGGGATCTATATTTAAGCTCAAATTTGAAGATCTTGCTCTTGAACAGGATGAAGACTATTCATGGATGGAATATTTATTTGACACTGTAAGCCCTGAACTTGCGTGCATCCTTTCTGCAATAAGGGCTGAATTTCTTGAAGCACTAAATGAGGATAATGAGGATAAATTTACTCTTTTACTACAAGATTATGCTGATCTTCTTTCGCAAATTCGGAAACCAGATACTGGGGCCTCTCTTGTTCACATCGCAGCTATGCATAAAAATCCCGTGTATATGAAAAAGCTTCTTACAGCAGGTTTGTCAGCAAATATTAAAGATAAAAAACAATGTCTTCCAATTCATTATGCAGCGATGTATGGGAATGTTGATATTATAAACGTCTTACTTCTTTTAAACTCTAAATTCTTGAATGCCGAGAACAATAACAAAGCTACTCCTTTAATTGTTGCTATCCAACATGGTCAAGAATTTACTGTTAAGTATTTGCTCGATCATAAAGCTTCGGTTAATACGATAACAGCGGCGGGCTACACACCCTTACACTCGGCTCTCCATCATGGAAATGAAGTCATCTCGATGGCCCTGATGGGCCAACATGGAGTAGATGTAAATAAGGCGACAGAGGAAGGGGTGACCCCCCTCATGCTAGCATGCGACCTTGATTCTAAAAACTTGGTTCTCGAGATCTTACGAAAAGGAGCGAACCCCCACGCAGAGAGAAAGGACGGCATGACCGCCCTTGACTTGGCTGTTAAAAGAAATTGTTTTTTCATTTGCGAAATTCTATTCCCCCGTTCTCACCTGTCTGATTGGACAATTGAAACAGCTATTAAAGAGAGTTCTCTCGAAATCCTAATGCTATTGGCGACAAAACCGAATTTCTTGACTTACCGCAATTACTCCAAAGATACACCCCTTATTCTTGCAATACGATTTGGGAATATTCCGGCTGTCTTGCATATATTGGATCTGGTAAAGGAGGCAGATCTTCTTAATGCAGAAAATGTATTTAAGGAAACAGCCCTTAGTCTGAGCCTTGCTTGTGGTTTCGATGAGCTAACAGAGCAGTTAATTAAAAAAGGAGCAAAAATAAATCCCAAGGAATTGATTAAAAATCTATGTCGCCGGGGTTATACAGTTTTCCTAGAAAATTATATATCTACACAAAAATTATCGCCCAAAGATTTAGAAGACCTTCTTCTGGCAGCAGCAGAAGCGGGACAGCATGTTGTGATTTCAAAGTTGCTACTGCCAAGAAAGGTAAGCCTCGATGCTTTACATTCTTCAAAGGGGTGGAAAATTGAGCATTATTTAGCTAAATCAGATGGCCTCTTTCTTCTAAAACTACTAATTTTCAAGTCAAAAGATTTTTTAAATCCATTGGCAAAAGAAGGCCATAAAACATTAGCCTATTTAGCCGCTGAAAATGAAAGTTGGAAATGTTTTGAATTTTTATTGAATGAAATGATTAAAAATAAAATCTCACTCGACAACCAGTATCGGAAGCATCACTTAGCTTATGCGGTAATTGAAACGGGAAATTTGACAGCAATACGAAAGATGCTTAATTGTGACCCTAAACTTATTGATAAAGATTTGGATGGTAAAGGGACAACCGCAGCGCATCTGGCAGCTAAAAATGGCTTAAAGGATGTATTAAAGCTTCTGCATGCTCTAGGGGCCAAATGCGATCGAGAAGACGACGAGGGAATGACTCCTCTTTATTATGCCATCCGATGCAAAAGTAAGGGCGCCGTTAAATTTCTTATTTCTGATAAATGTAAGGTAAAAATCACTGCAGAGGCTTTATTTCTTGCTCTATCAGCTGAAAATCAAAAAATGTTTCAACTATTAGCAAAGGTAGAAATAGATATTAATGTAAAATCGACTGCTACTCAAAATACCCCTCTCATATTAGCTGTAAAAAATCATGATTACTCTACATTTCTTAAATTGATTGAATTTAAGGCGAGTCTTGAATGTATCAATGCTGAAGGATGGACCCCAACGCTTTTGGCAAGTTATTCTGGCCAATTTGATATTTTGGAGGCAATATTAAGCAAAGGATACATAGACCAAAGTTTGTATTTTGGAAATAGCGCTATTCATTTAGCTTGTAGAAAAGGTCATTCTGAATGTGTGAAGCTTTTGATAAACTCTGGATTTTCGAACCAACTGCTGAATGCTGAAAATAAAAAACCAGATAAGCTCGCAGGAAATAATAGTAGCGTATTAATAGCTCTTAGGAGCAACTCGGAATATCCTCACCGCATGGCTACAATCCAAGTAGCTTTCCAAAGTAAAAATCTTGATATAATTCATAAATTAGCAAGTCTTTTTCCAGTCAACGAAACTGTTTGCATTCGCTGGTTAAATAAAAAGTTGTCAGGCACGATCTTCCACATCATTCTCCGTTTGATGGGGGAGACTTGCACGACTAGCTTTATTGATAACTTTTTTCTAAAGAATCCTAAGCTTGACCATACTTTATGTGATCATGAAGGTCTCACCTATGCCCATTTACTAGTCATGGCCAAAATTCTTCCGAAAAAGTTGGACATGAGTGTTACGGATCACAAAGGAATCACGCCTTTGCATATCGCAGCACAAAAATGTGATGAGACATACCTCTTAAAACTTTTTGAAACAACAAATGCAAATCAAGTGATAAATACATCGGATATGCACGGAAGGACACCTCTTACTTATGCGGTTATGTCTCGAAAATCCAAAAATGTTGAAATCTTGCTAAAACTAGGGGCAGATTCTAACCATTTGGACTTAGATCTCAATACTCCATTATTGTACGCTTGCTTAATGAACCATTTCCCTATAGTTCAATCGTTGCGAAATGCGGGAGCCGATCTCAATCAGCGCGTTTCGCATAAAAGGCTCACACCTCTTCTTCTCGCCCTTTCACTCGGCTATGACGAAATCAGCTTGTATCTCATGAGGCATGGAGCAGATTGCAATGCTAACATGCAAAATGGTTGTACAGCTGCACATGTGGCAGCTGACTCTGGTAAAGTGCATATGCTGCGCTTCTTATCGAGTAAAGGTATTTCGCTAGATGTCGCAAATAAAAAAGGCCTACGCCCCATACATACTGCAGCTTCAAAAGGTCATAACGATGTTTTGATTTTTTTATTATCGCAAGGAATATCTTTTGAAACGATCGTTACACCCTTGGAAGAAAGCACCTCAAAAAAAGAAAATTTAGCCTCATTTCAAAATGCAAAACCAATTCATTTTGCCACCCAGGCAGGAAGGATTGAAACTGTACAACTGTTATTAGATAACCATGCCAACATAGAATCGAAGATTAATAACACTGAAGGAGTATTGGCAAGTGCCGCACTAGCAAACTCAATTACTTTGATAGACATCTTTAAGAAGTACAAACTTTCCAAGGACCCAAATCAAATTTTTCCTGCAATTTCTGCAGCAATTGCGCATGATTATCCTAATGTTGCCTCTGTTCTTTATGATTTAGGTGTGGCCATTAATGCTGACATAAAAGGGCAGACAGGGCTCCACATTGCCTGCAGGTATGGGGCAGTTCGGTCTACTCCGATGCTGTTAAATCGTGGAGCAGATTCCACGATTCTAAATATTGAGGGGAAAACTTGCCTTGAAATTGCTGCTTCTAACCCATCTGTAGATCAATTTTGGCAAATGTTGGTCAGCACTCAACCAGATTTGGATAAAGCCTATGGAAAAGGGGATACACTTTTGCACACTGCTGTTATTGCCAGCAATTTAGCTCATGCTATTCTCCTAATTGACTACGGCATATCTTTAAACATTCAAAACCACGCTGGGGAAACAGCTCTTCATCTAGCTGCTAAAAAGGGGCACGTTGAAATTACCGGCCTACTGATCGGTTGTGGAGCTGATGAGTCAATTAAAACAGGGTATAATAAAACAGCGCGAGAGTTGTCCAATAAATCGAGCACAAGCGACTTATTAGACAGATATAAGCTGCTTAAAGATAAAGCTCATCCAAGCGAAAAACTACTTCATCTTGCTGTCAAGGCAAAGATCATTGAAGCAGTTAAGCTTATCAGCTTGAGTGCTGATGTGAACGAAACTGATTCTTGCAAGAAAATAGCCTTACACATTGCAGTTGAAACTGGTAGCATTCCTTTGGTTTCTACATTACTTTCAAAACAAGCGGATTTAGAAGCTCAAGATGAATTGGGTCATACACCTTTATGGAAGGCTTGTGTAGTTGCTCCAAATCTACTAATGGTGCGTTTTTTAATTAAAGCAGGTGCAGATATAAACTGTAAGAATAAAGTTGGTGAGACCATCGAAGAAGTATTACACAATGGAAATGATTTTTTTGGAAAAGAGAAAATAAGAGAATTAGTGAAGGCGGAATTGTCAAACTCCAAAATAATAGACTTTTAAGAGATTTTCTAAAAGAAGACGAGAATAGGAAATCAGCCTTAAGAGTTCGTAAATCTTGGTTGAAGAAGGTCTTAAAGGGACTCTGGATAGAACAATTACCACTACTTAAAAAACGCATTATAATAGGCTAAGAAGAAGCTTATCTTATTGCTATGACCTGTAATGAATCACCGTAGGGGCAGGCTCGATGGACACTTAGGATGTTAGTGGATAAAATGATAGAATAAAATTATATTCTTTCCCTAGTTCAAACCTGTAAGGCGCTAAAAATTAATCCAAGAGATTATCTTGAAGATGTAATGCGTTGTCTACAAAGTCATAATTTCCAAAAATTAGCTGAGTTACTTCCTCAAAACTGGCAAAAATAAAACATGCCTTCAGAAAAATGTTCTTTCATACTTTACTGGTAGGTAAAATTGACGCTTACGCGGTAGCAGTGAAAGAAGCACTCAATCGATGTTCCTACTGTATTTAAAATTTAACCTTGACTCATGAAAAGAAAAAACTATACTGAGCCTATTGTACGATTTCTCACTATTTAGATAAAAGAACCTTTAAGAGCTTACTTGCCATGCAAAGTCCCAAAAAACCTGTTATTTATATGTTGGCCGTCACGTTTTTGGTTCTGCTAGCCTTTTTAATTATGCAACCTCTTCAGCTTCTTTATTTCGGGAAAGAAATCTCTGTTATCTATCCAAAGGGGCAAATAGCATGGGAAGAACGCCATCTTTTGCTTTTCTCCCAAGGCGTCATGTTGCTTGTCGTTATCCCTGTCTATATTCTCACTTTTATTTTCTCATGGAGATACAGAGCAGACAACACTAAGGCGAAATATGATCCTGAATTAATAGACCATCTTGTTGCTGAAATTATTTGGTGGGGAATTCCACTGCTGGTTGTGGTTGTACTGGGAACCGTAACTTGGTTTAAGACTTATGAGCTAGATCCTTTTAAACCTATTGTATCAGACAAAAAGGAACTCAAAATTCAAGTTGTGGCCCTGCAATGGAAATGGCTGTTCATCTATCCTGAAGAAAAAATCGCAACAGTCAATTTCTTCCAGTTTCCAAAAGAAACCCCTCTTCATTTTGAAATCACGGCAGATGCCCCAATGAATTCATTCTGGATACCAGATTTAGGAGGTCAAATTTATGCCATGCCAGGAATGAAAACAGAATTATACTTAATTGCAGATGCGTCTGGGGAATTTAGAGGCTCTTCAGCAAATATAAGCGGAGAAGGCTTTGCAGACATGCATTTTATTGCCAAAGCGTCTTCTGATGAAGAATTTCAAAATTGGATAGATTCTATCAAAGATTCTTCAAATACACTTGACTTTGAAGCCTATCAAAAATTGGCAGCTCCAAGCAGAAACACTGAAGTAGAACTGTACACTCTAAAAGACGAAACCCTTTTATATCAGGTCATCATGAAATTCATGGCACCGCCAAAAAATTTAAAGAGTTTGTAAATATGTTTGGAAATTTAACTTGGGAAGCGCTTCAACATGACCCCATGCAAGATATGGCTGTTATGGGAGGATTAGTCAATGGGTTACTTGTCATTGCTCTAATTACCTATTTCAAAAAATGGACCTATTTATGGAAAGAGTGGATAACTTCCGTGGATCATAAAAGGATTGGGGTTATGTACATTGCCGTGGTTCTTATTATGTTCTTAAAGGGTGTCGCTGATGCCTTAATGATGAGGCTACAACAGGCTACTGCAGTAGGCGATGCTGCTAATGGAATCTTATCTTCAAGTCATTTTCAAGAAGTTTTTTCTGCACATGGAACGACAATGATATTTTTTGTGGCAATGGGTTTTATGTTTGGAATTATGAATCTCATTGTTCCTCTTCAAATTGGAGCTAGGGATGTTGCTTTTCCTTTCTTAAACGCTTTGAGCTTCTGGTTTTTTGCTGCTGGAGCTATGTTGACATTAACTTCGCTTGCTGTTGGCCATTTTTCAGTATCTGGCTGGCTAGCCTATCCACCACTTTCAGGGTTAGAATACAGTCCTAATGAAGGGGTAGACTATTGGATTTGGATGGTACAAATATCTGGTATCGGTAGCACTCTTTCAGGGGTTAACTTTTTAGTGACTATTTTGAAGATGCGTTGCCCAGGAATGACTTTAATGAAAATGCCCATTTTTGTTTGGAGTTGTTTGTGTGCGATGATTCTTGTCATTTTGGCCTTTCCTATTTTAACTGCAACAGTCGCGATGCTTACTGCAGACCGTTACTTAGGCATGCATTTCTTCACTGCAGGAGGTGGTGGAAACCCCATGATGTATGTAAATCTTATTTGGGCTTGGGGACATCCTGAAGTCTATATTCTAATTTTGCCAGTTTTTGGCATATTTTCTGAAGTTGTACCAACCTTTTCAGAAAAACGTTTGTTTGGTTATGTCTCCATGGTTTTAGCTTTAATGCTCATCACATTTTACTCTTTTATTGTCTGGTTACATCATTTCTTCACGATGGGTGCAAGCCCGAACGTCAATGCTTTTTTTGGCATTATGACGATGCTGATTGGAATTCCGACCGGAGTTAAAATATTTAACTGGCTATTCACAAAATTTCGTGGACGCGTTCACTTCACTTCTCCTATGCTTTGGTTTTTCGCTTTTCTTATCAATTTTACGATTGCAGGAATGACAGGAATTTTACTTTCATCTCCTCCTGTAGATTTTCAAATTCATAATAGTTTATTTCTAATCGCACATTTTCACGGTATGGTCATTGGCGGTGCCCTTTTTGGTTTCTTTGCAGGTTTTACCTATTGGTTTCCAAAGTTTACTGGCTTTTACTTAGATGAACGCTTAAATCGCTATGCCTTCTGGTGCTGGATGATCGGCTTTTTGATGGCTTTTATGCCACTCTATTTGCTTGGATTTATGGGAGCAACAAGACGTTTAGACCATTATGAAGCATCAACAGGATGGCATCAAATCTTTGTTTTTGTTGCAATTGGCGCATGCGTCATTGTTCTAGGTGCCACCATTCAATTTTTAGGATTATTCTGGAGTATCAAAAATCGCAAACAAAATTGGGATCACTCCGGCGGTGATCCTTGGAACGGCAGAACACTCGAATGGTCTATCCCCTCTCCTCCTCCAATATATAATTTTGCAGTTATCCCAACAGTTGATGCTATTGATCCATTTTGGGCCGCTAAACAGGGTGAAAAAGTTGCTCAAAGAGAAAAATATGAAGATATTCATCTTCCCATTAATACTCCGATGGGAATGTATATTGGCCTTTTAAGTTTTCTTTTCGGTTTCGCAATGATCTGGCACATTCATTGGCTTGCGACGGTAAGCTTTGTTGCGATCGTAATCTGCGCTGTCATTCGTCTTTCGGGTGATGATGAGCATCAACTCATAACAGCAGCTGAAGTACAAAAAATGGATGAATACTACCAAAAGAAAAATGAGACAGTATGAGTGATTTCTTAGCTATTCATCACGTTCAAGATCCAAATGCGGATACGAGCACTCCGGATCCACATCAGGATACCTTTTCCAAAACCTATTTAGGATTTTGGATCTATCTGATGACAGACTGCCTATTATTTGGAACATTGTTTGCAACATATGCTGTGTTGCATAACAGTACATTCGGTGGTCCTTCTTCAAAAGAGCTTTTTGATCTTTCTGATGCGTTTGCAGAAACAATGATTTTGCTTTGTAGTAGCGTTACTTGCGGCCTTGCCATGCTTTCAGCTATTTGGGACAAAAAAAGTTGGATTATTGGTTGGTTACTATTTACATTTTTTCTTGGATCGTCCTTTCTTTTTCTTGAAATCCAAGAATTTTCTCACTTTGTACATGAAGGAAACGACTGGACAAAAAGTGCATTTTTATCTTCATTTTTCACACTAGTAGGGACTCATGGACTACACATTTTAGTAGGATTATTTTGGATAGTAGTGATGATAGGCCAAATTCTATGGCAAGGAATCAACATCACGACCTTTAGAAGGCTAGCTATTTTTAGCCTCTTTTGGCACTTTTTGGATCTAATCTGGATTTTTATTTTTACCTTTGTGTACCTTATGGGAGTTATTTAAATGAATCAAGATCTCAGCTTACAAGAAGTTAAAAAAGAATGGCATGGCTCTTTAAAATCTTATGTGATTGGGTTTATAATATCTCTTCTACTTACCTCTGCTTCTTTTCTTATCGTCGTTTTTAAAGTGCTTGCAGGACAGACTTTGATTTTTGCTCTCGTTTTTCTTGCATTGGTTCAGTCCATCTGCCAGTTACTATTTTTCTTACACCTAGGGCAAGAAGCAAAACCACGCTGGGAAACTATGATATTTTTTTTCATGTTTATCATCCTGTTGATTATAGTTGGAGGCTCCTTATGGATCATGCAAGATCTCAATGATAGGGTAATGATGGATATGTCTAGTATGAATGCGGAGAAGACGGATGATTAATTTAAATTCACAGAAGTCAAATCTTCTAAGTGAATGTTCTTTTTTTTCTGGATTTACATCTCTTTTGTTAGAGGAGGAAGAAGACGATGAAGAAAATTTTTCTCCTTACAAGAATCATCCCATTTTTGAACGCTTCAAGCAAATAGATGATGAAGCCAAAAACCAGCTCTATCTTCTATTTGACCTTCAACTCAAGCACTCAGGCTTAAAACAACCTTTTTGGAATTGCATTCAAGAAATTGAAGAACAAATCACATATTTAACGATTCTTCCTCGCGAGATCAAAAAATTACATGAAACTACTCTTTTGATGAGCGCAAACTTGTTGATTGCTCGCATAAAAGATATCTCTTGTTTATTGGCCAACTTAAATAAAAAGCTGGAAGGTTTTCTAAAGTCTCTTTACACTACTCTGCCTTCAATAAATATGTTTCGTCCCAAAATTGAAAAAATCAGAAAAAAATATGGAGACATCGAAAAAGAGTGGATCGTTCCTGTTTTAAGGATTAAAGAAGAATTATCACTTAAACTAGCAGAACGTTCAAAATGGGATATTAAAACTGTACTAAACTCCAAAGATCTATCAATATTTCTATCCTGTTTCGATTGTTTACAAATCGAGTTTCAAGAAAAATTGGAACACTCGCTCAAACAAACTGTTGTGATCAAAGAAATCAAAATAGAATTAGATGAAAATGAAAAAGAAATGAATAAATCGAAAAATGCTTTTCTATATTCTTTTAAGCAACTAGATTTCCAAATCACCAATGCTTCGCTAGGCACACGCTTTGAATCTTATATCAATCCAGCTACTGTCACAAATATTTGTTTTGCCGTAGCAAGAACATTTGGGTTCGTTGAAGATATCAAGCCTTACACTGAAACTTCCAATAATGCATTATTAAAAGAAACTTCATGCAACGACTTAAATAAAAATTCTTTATCAGATGATCTGAAAGAGGATTTAGTCTCGAAATGTAGAGATAATAAAAAACCTGTGCACACATTAGGTCAGAAAGAAAAGCTTTTGATGCTAAAATTTTTGGATCTTGTTGAAGAGAAAATTTATTCTATAGATGATATTCCTGAAAATCATATTTCTCAAAAAGAGATGTTATACACCAATCCGATCTTGATCGATCTTATTCGATTACTCCCTCCCCTACCTAAAGAGATAAAGGGCCTTTGGAATATTGCTTTACAAACTCTTTTAACCCAATTTATTAACCTTACAGAACTGCCATCCATCGATTCGAATGAAAATGAAACACTTATTAAATTGGTGAAAAAGTACAAAGATGAGAAAGAAAAAATCAAAGAGCTGAAAAAAATCATTCCATTATTACCTCATTGCCCTCCCCATATCCAGGAACTTATAAATACGGTATTAATCTTCCAGCAAATACAGTTTCTTGAAAAGAAAAAAGAAATGAAAATCACTCCCTCAAATTCGTTCAATTCTGAGAATAAAGACTTTTTTTATACAAAAATTTCAAATAATATGGAGCATAAGGATAGCGTTACCCTAATGCCTGAAGTTGAATCAGAAGAAATAAGTCAGCTTCAAGAAGAACTCAAGGAAAGAATTATTCTTTACCACAGAAATCTTGGTAAGCTATTCCCTCGTGAAATAACCCGCTGGGTACAAGTGACAGCGGATAGAATTCGAATTCCCACAGAATATTTTTTTTCCTTCCTTCCTGAAATCCTTAATCTGTATCAATCGCTTCCACCTTCTTTATCCGAAACTAAAAGAGGAAATGACCAGCAACTCCAAACAAAAGTTGCAAATCTTGTCACTCAGATACAGGAAGGAGAACAAAAATTTGCTGCGTTGGATGGAGATATTCAAAAGGACCTCTTGTCTTTCACGGAAATAGATGAAGCCTTTATCAAAAATTTAAATTTACTTGCAACCTTAGATATGGAATTTCAGACTGAACTTGCCTCCTTGAATAAATTAGCTGTTCATGAAAAAGGCTCTCCTGAAAAATCTGATTTTATAAAGTTACATTTAGCCTTCATAAACAAACTTGGCAATATCATTATTAGCAACTCCTATCAAACTCTACATCAAGAATTTATTGACGACCTGGAACCAAAAGATCCAGTCATAAACGATCCGGCATCCAAAGTCGATTATCAAATTTCACACAGTACCTTTATGAAGCTGTTGCAAGAATCATTGAGAGCAACATACCTCAATCATATTCAGCAATTTCAACTAAAAATTACGAATTTCGACAAATCCTATCAAGAAATTTCTAGAGAATTAATTAATCCAATGAATAACTCAAATTCCAACTTACTAGTCTTACTCAACGATCGTATCCAGTTGGACCAATCCATGAATATTTCCAAAAATTGTTTAGACATCATAGCCACACACTTTGACATTCATTTAGAGGAACTCCATGCAACCTTTAAGGCACATCAAGAGTTCACTACAAGATGCAAAGAATCAAAAAAAACTTTGTATAATGAATTACAAAATATGAAGAAAGCGGTGGATAATTTTAAAATGTCTCTAAATAAATTTATCTATCTCACTAAATACAAAATCTCTCACCCAACTGATGTCCGTAGCGAACAAACTTTTTTAAGATGGTACCCTTTACGCTTCAATTATCTTAATGGTTCTTTCTCTTTCAAGTCCCCTTTAGAAACACAAAATGACGAACTAATATAGCTAGTACCCTTACAGTGTACTCGTAATCTTCCCTTATAGGACGAAGTGAGCAGACATGAAAATGGAGAGTCCTGATGATTAACTACTATTTGCTAACTAAACCTGGAATTCTCATGGGGAACCTTGTAACCGTAGCTGCAGGATTTATTCTGGGTACAAAAGGACAATTCGACATGTGGCTTTTTTTAGCTACCTTGCTCGGCATAACATTGATCATGGCCTCCGCCTGCGTCTTTAATAACTATATTGATCGCAACGTCGACAAAAAAATGAAGCGCACTAAAAACCGAGCGTTGGTCACAGGATTGATCAACAGCCGTAATGCCCTTCTCTTTGCAACAATCCTTGGGATTCTTGGAGGAGTGATCTTGCTTACTTTAACCAATTTTCTTACTTTCGTCGTTGCTGGAGTGGGTTTTGTCGTTTATGTCATCTTGTACAGCTTTTGGAAAAGCAAAACAGTCTACGGTACTGCAATCGGCAGTATTGCAGGCGCAGTGCCTCCGGTTATTGGCTATTGCGCTGCAAGCAATCAATTTGATTTAGCAGCATGCATTCTATTTGCAATGATGGTCCTGTGGCAAATGCCTCATTTTTTTGCGATTGCACTCTTTCATCTTGAAGATTATAAACGAGCAGGGATCCCCGTTTTGCCACTTGAAAAAGGGGTTTTACGTACAAAAATTCACATGATTCTATACATCCTAGCTTTTACACCTGTGACTGTTTTGCTCACAGTCTTTGGTTATACTGGAAACGTTTTTTTGATTGTAACAATATGCCTTGGGCTAGCATGGCTGGCATTAGGTATCAAGGGTTTCAGCATTCACAATAACAAACTCTGGGGACAGCAAATGTTTCGGCTTTCATTAGTGATCATTACTGTGCTCTGTATTGTGATTCCCTTCGATCGCATGTAAATCATACACAATTTGTCCTCATATACAATTCTCTTGCAAACAAAACTTGTTTTAGTTTATAATTAATAAAAAAAGGGGATTTATGATTTCTTCATACGAATTTATCGAAAATATAAATTGCGATACAACGGTTTTGGATTTTGAAAATGATATGAAAAAAAATCCTTCTTATGGGTTTTCTGATATTAGCCCCAATGGCTTCATAGCTTTAGGAAACGCCGCTGTGCAAGGAAACATCGAAGTAGTAAAATATATTCTGAGCAAAGCAATTGATAGCAGTAAACTTGTTAATCAACAATTTAGTGATTATGGTTGGACCCCTCTTTTTTGTGCTGCAATGTGTAATAGCCACCAAAAAGCATTAAACATTGCTATTGAGCTAATCAAATTGGGTGCAAAAGTAAATACCCAAACTACTAAAGACTGTGATGATGAATATCCCGCAGGAATAACGCCGGTATGGGCAGCAGCAAAAAATGATAATCGCCTCATGGTCAGCTTACTTTTTAACCGCAGGGCTTCTGAAATGATAACGGTTCAGCATAGCGACGAGCAAAGAAAATCAATCACTGAAGGACGTCATATAAGTGATCTTTTAAGCTTTTGGACTTGCAGCAAAGCCCCTTTGCCAAAGGATGTTTTAAAAATCATCCTCACTTTCATGTTAAATTGTTGATTTTTTCATTCCCCCTAGAATTTTAAGAGCATTTAAACTCATGACTTCAATTTCAAGGCCAGCTTGGTTAAGGAGCTCTTTAAGTTGCTCAACATGTTCTTCCTCTGTAAACGCAACATGCATTTCTTTCAGAGGAACTTCACCCCTCACAGTATGTTCGTCAAAAACATTGTCAGGATCGTCAACGTATTTGCCTTGTATGGTTGTGGATCCTAATATAATAGGGAACGAATGATTTACCAGATTTAAGAGAGTTTCGGTTGGTTCTATAAATGGTTTTGCATCGCATGCATTTTCTAAATTTTCTATAAATGTAAAAATGAGAGGATCCTCATCATTTGCTAAAGATTGTTTAATCTCCGCTAAGTTACTCTTCACCTTTTCAATTTTTATATTAAATTCAGGATCGATTATTTTCATTCTTTTTATATATAGTTCAGCTCTTAAAAAATCAAATTTACAGTCATTCCATTCACGATTCTGAAGATGTTGCGGGTCTCTCTTTGCTTGATTTCGCGCCTCACTAACTGCAAAATTTAATCTATTTTTAGCTAAGCTTTTCCATTCATTGGAAATTGTAGGTTTAAAAGAAGTCGCATATTTTATTGTTGTTAGAACGCCTAAGTGAGACATTGAGGTTCCAGATAAATTTTGATTGTTAATTCCTGAATTTGGCACAATCCCCATGCCAAGTTCACCCGTTAAGGGTGTGACTTTATTCTCTATTAGCATGCCTGTAGCCGCAAAGTTTTGTCCATTGCAAGCATAATTCCCATTGCAGGAGATCTGGTGCCATGCAACCAAGTAATTTCTCTTTTTTGTAATGTTTCACTAAGTCTGACGCTCTCTAGGCCCTCGACAAGGGCCCCAAGAAAGTTATCCTTTTGGCGTGGATCATCGCTCCCCAAAATTGCTGAAAAATCGCCCAATAATCCATATTTTGTTTTGATATTTTCAAATTCGTTTTTAAAAGCATTTTCTAGTTTGCTGTTTTCACTATTTTTTTTCATGAATTTTGAAATTTTTTTTGCTTCTTGGAGAGATGAATGATTACTCTCTAATAATCTATATTCAGTTCTTATTGAATTATATTGAGCAACCTTATTTGATAAATTAACCTCTCTTTTTTTAATGGTGCTATCAAAAACAGATCTAAATAATTTTGTTGGCGTGTTTAAATTCTTTTGCTCAGTTTTTATTTCGCTTTTTAATTGTCTAATTTCAGCTCTCATAATTATATAATCATTTTTGGATACTAACTGATTTTCCCCAATAGTTTTTAGAATGTCGACTGCTGTTCTATCAGTTTTAGTATCTTTTATAAAAGTATTTGTTGAACTATTTGGTATTAATTGATTTGGATAAATATTATGGTGTATTTCCATATAACCCCTTTTCAGAATCTTATAATGAATTTTATCGAAGGTTTAACCTAAATTCCCATTATAAGTGTTTATTTCATTATAATATAAACAAAATTAAAATCAAACATAATATAAACAAAATTAAAATCAAACTACGTTCCTCCCTTATCTCTAATAAGTATTAAATATTTAATTTTGATAAGTGCCTAATACATCACCAAAGTCTGTACATGGACATACTAAGGCCAATCTGGAAGGTGACAATTTTTATGAAAGCTTGGTTTCACATTTTTAGAATGGACAATATGAGAAGGGAGTTTCAGAACTCCTTTTCCTCCAGATTTAATATGAGAATATCTTCTAGAAAAGCGATGTTACACATTTCATTGACTGCCTCGTTTCCATAATTATAATTTAAAAACTGCGTAAGGGGCTAGAACTACTTGCTATGGGAATTCTGCAAAAAGGCCATTCACATTTCCTAATCCAATGCAAAGATATTCTCATTTATAAAAAAATTGTAACCTATATTTAACACTTTGCGGCTTCTATTATTAAGGAAAAAAATGCAGAAAAACGTCTTGAGAGCAAAAAATTATATACGAATATGATTTTTATGAAACTCATTTAGTTACATAAAATTAACAAAACAACCAATTGAGGTGTTTATTTTATGGAAGCAACGTTTAAAGTCGGGTAGCGCAGAGGCTGTGAAAAAATTCGAAATAATGCAGCAGTTAGGCGAAAGTTGCAGCTGATGCAATTCTTGACGACGTCGTAGCCATAGCTACGACCGAGAAGAGAGGTGCTTCAGATGCATCCTTTCAGCCAACTGAAGCATCTTTCCAATTTTTTCACAGCCTCGCAGTATATGAGCGGTGGGTGTCATTGTTGGTGCAATATTAGGGCTCCGTTAGCTGCTACAGCTAGCGCGTACCCAGTTGACGTTGCGGCTGGAATTTTAAAAGATTTCCCTGAATCTTTAGGGGAAAGTTAAATTTGCAAGCTAATACTGTCGTATTGCTTAAGACCCTTAGGAGCACTAATAGTCGTCGCATTCATTACAGCAACTGTTTCCGCAGGCATTTTTGTTTCTACAGGCGGAATTGTTTTAGGGACCTTCGCAACAACTCTTTTTCTATATGTCAACTGGGGCCTGTTGCTCACCTAGCAAGCATTCAGGGTAATCAACCTGTGACAAAATTGGTTTAAAGCCGAACACCTTAGTAATTAACTAGGATGGACGAAATGAGAATAAGTTAATAATAAACTTTTTTTTCCATTTCATTCATTTAGTGAACAATCTAACCTGAACTAAATACTTCTATATAAAAAAAAGCCAATTTTCCTCAGTACAGTTGGCTTAGGGTGAAATGCTTTCGGAATGTCCAGTTGCAGGTAACGGAGCTTCTTCCGTTTTAAGGTCTTCTGGAGGAACTGTTTCAGATAGGTTTTCAATAGGTATAGGTATTGGCGGCTCATTCGATACGACTACAGCTTTAGCCTCATCTTCCTCTATCAGCCGTTTAGAATGGAGAAGAGCCTTTTGCATATATTCATAAGGATGTCGTTCATCAAAAATAAACAAATTTTCTTTTCCAATAACATCGATAGTTCCAGAATCACTAAGAACTTCCCAAATTTGCCAAGTCAATCCACAGGCAATTAAATGACGACCAGACCCCTTCAGATATTCATAAAGTTGCTGAAGTGCTAAACAGGCTGTCGCATCGATATCTCTGGCATTTTTCAACTGCAAGATAATGACACGAGTACTCGTATCATCTTCCGCAATCGACTTTAAAGTCGTCTGAAATAAATCCGCTGCTCCGAAAAAAAGTTCCCCTTCAACTTTAATGACACGAATCGGACGATACGCATCATGGGGAATTGCTGGATCGATGGCGTGCAATTCTCCAAATTCGTCAACATCAAATTCTTTTAATTGAGGAATTGCAGCCTTCTTAAGATAAAGGGTAATTGAAACGGCAATTCCGATATAGAAGGCAACATCAAGACTAAAAAAGATACAGGAGAACATTGTAAGCCATAATACAAAAGCGTCAGAACCAGTCGCTTTGGCGCAGAGAAAAAATTGCTTGGTATTGATGATATTGCCAACGGTGTAAAGCAATAGCGCAGCCAAAGATGCCAGAGGAATGAGCTTAACTAATGGCCCAAAAAAATAAAGGATAACGGCAACAAGAATAGAAGCTGATATTGCTGCAAAACGAGTTTGAGCTCCGTAACTATAATTCAATGCGCTTCGCGAGGGACTTCCTGCGATAGGAATTCCTGCAAAAAAAGACCCGATCAAATTTCCTAATCCTATGCCAAAAATATCCTGATTTACAGAAAGCCTTTGTCCAGTACTTGCAGCAATAGATTTAGCGACTGAAATACTTTCCATGATGCTGACGATGGCCAACGCACAAGCGATAGGAAGTGCAGCATTAATAATAGACAAATCAAAAAATGGCCACTGAAAAGTAGGAACCAAATCAAAAGAAGATGCAATATCTCCAATAAGCAAAGTACGTCTTGAATCATCGAAAGCATTTACATCATAATCATTTAAACCAAAATAATGAACGACTGCACCCGCAAGAGCAAAAGCAATTAAAGATGAGGGAATTCTTTTATCGAACTTTTTAAGAGAAATGATAACGAGTAAACTACAAAAGCCAATTATAGCGGTTGGCCAATAAATTTCTGAAAGATGCGTAAAAAAATAAATCCCACGCTCATAGAAAGAGTTAACCCCAGGCATTCGAGTAATACCAAATAATGCAAAAAGTTGAGTAATCACAATAGCCACGGAAGTGCCTGCCATGTAGCCTACAATTACCGAATGACTCACAAATTGAGTTAAACGCCCCAGTTTAAGGATAGCGATTAAAATTTGAAAGGCACCGACAAGAAACCCCAAGAGAGTAATAATTTGAATAGCTGCAATCTCTCGTTCAAAACCCGAAAGGTCACGATAATAAGTATAGAGAATTTGGGAAGCACCCGACATGACTAAAATAGCCATTGCATTGCTTGGCCCGATAACGCAATGCCGTGAAGACCCAAAAAAGGCTGCAATGGCTGAAGAATATATTGCGGCAAAAAGACCGCAGAAAATAGGAAGTCCTACAAGAACCGAATATCCCATTACTTGAAGCAAAGTCAAGAGAGCTACAGCAAAGGCTGCAGGAAAATCTTGACGAAGCGTATCTAATCTATAACCTAAAGCTTCTCTTTTAAAAGGAAAAAGTGAAATTTCATCGGAGCTACTGCTCATAATTGAAACTTGGGGTAAAGAATATAAATTAACAAACTAGCAAAATTTTAATGACAAAAACATCTGCTTTTATTATGATGGATTTACCATTCTTTAGCAAGATAAAACCTTAAGAAAAACAAAGCAATATATATGTCACATCTGCCCAAACTCGCAATAGTTGGACGCCCAAACGTCGGAAAATCAGCACTTTTTAATCGCATTTGTAAAAGACGCATTGCGATTGTTGATGAAGCAGAGGGAGTTACGCGCGACCGCCTCTATGCCACTACTGAACTTTTTGGAATGCCCTTTCAAGTCATTGACACCGGCGGTATCAATGCACACTCTAAAGCAATTTTTAATGAACAAATTAAACGACAAGCAGAAATTGCTATTGAAGAAGCAGATGTACTAATTTTGGTTGTTGATTCAACAATTGGCATTACCCTTCTTGATCTAGAAATTGCACGTATTCTCCAACGCACTAAAAAGCCAATAGCTTTAGCCGTCAATAAAGTTGATGACATGTCTAAAGAACACCTAATTTACCAGTTTCAAACTCTTGGCATCCCTGCAATGGTCGCAGTTTCCGCAACTCAAGGATGGCATATTGCAGAAATACTTGAAGCGGCCTTTGCAGGATATAAGCGAAGCGAAGATGAAATCATTGAAGATCCTACAATAAAATTGTCAATTGTCGGTCGACCGAATGTAGGCAAATCATCGCTTGTCAACTATTTATTATCTGACGATCGCTGCATTGTTAGTACAATTCCCGGAACCACTAGAGATAGCATTGACATTCCCTTTACGCATGAAGGAACAGATTATACCCTTATTGACACTGCCGGAATCCGCCGCAAACATTCCGAACATGAAGTGGTCGATAAATTTGCTGCCATTAGAACTGAACGTGCTATTGAGCGTGCAGATGTCTGCCTCCTCATGCTCGATGCCCAACAAGGGATTACCGGTCAGGAAAAAAGAATTGCAAACAGCATCGAGGAACAAGGGAAAGGATGTATTTTGCTTTTTAACAAGTGGGATCTTGTTCAGGGATTTAGAATGGAACATTGCCTAAAAGGCATTGAAGATGAAGTTTCCTTCCTTAAGCATTGCCCTAAGCTATTTATGTCCGCAAAAACGGGACGTAACGTCGAGAAGATATTCGAACTCGTCAACCAAGTTCACGAAGCCTCACAACAAAGAATTACGACGCACCAACTTAACAAATTCCTTGCCGCAGCTATGCAGCGCAATCACCCTCCAATGATTAAGGGCAAACGTTTACGTATTTATTACATGGCGCAAGTCTCTATACAACCACCTAAGTTCATTTTGTTTGTTAATTCCCCTCTTCTGATGACCGACAGCTATAAAAAATACATCTATAATCAGTTCAGAGAGGCCTATGGCTTTACGGGAGTTCCTTTGCTCATCCACATGAAGAGCAAAATTAAACAGAAAGCTGAAAAAGGCCGTCATGATCCAGGTCTTGAAGGCCCTGCAATGCGTAAGCCTCGAATACCGGGCGCTGCAGCACCAGACTTTTTGGGTGATGGATCAGAAGAAGAAATTGATGAAGATTTCGATTTAGATTCAGAAGAAAATTTTGATTATATTGAGGACTTCATCGAAGATGAGGAGTTTGAATCGCCACACCCTTTATAGAAGACGCCGAGTAAAGCTTGTAGCCTGCTGCGTCTCGCGGCAGGTAGCAGAATAGAAGCTCGACTGGCTCCTGCTGCGAGGCTGTGAAAAAATTGGAAAGATGCTTCAGTTGGCTGAAAAGTTGCATCTGACGCACTTCTCTCCTCGGTCGTAGCTATGGCTACGACGTCGTCAAGAATTGCATCAGCTGCAACTTT
>JACCRY010000107.1 GCA_013813265.1 Parachlamydiaceae bacterium | reverse complement strand
AAAGTTGCAGCTGATGCAATTCTTGACGACGTCGTAGCCATAGCTACGACCGAGGAGAGAAGTGCGTCAGCTGCAACTTTTCAGCCAACTGAAGCATCTTTCCAATTTTTTCACAGCCTCGCAGCAGGAGTCAGTCAAAAGCCTATTCTGCTACCTGCTGCGAGACGCAGCAGGCTACATAACCCCCTTCAAAATTTTGATTGATTCAAGTATGAATCTCGGATATTATGCGACGCAAGAAAACTTTGCCCTTAGCTACAAAGGGGCAAGGGACTAAAGAACAAAACTACCGTCCCATAAAGCCCTTAATGCCCCTTGCCCCTTTTTGGTTCAGTTACAATTATTACCAAGGAAAATGACCAATGACAACACTCTGGAAAACAATCAAGACTTTTGAAGACATCAAATGTGAAAAAACCGAAGACGGTATTGGTAAAATCACAATCAACCGCCCAAAAGTACACAACGCCTTTCGCCCTGAAACTGTAACTGAAATGCAAGAAGCATTCGAAATCTGTCGTAACGATAGCAACATTGGGGTCATCATTTTGACCGGAGAAGGAACACAAGCTTTCTGTTCTGGTGGAGACCAAAAAATTCGTGGAAATGAAGGCTATGTTGGCGGAGACGGAGTTCCACGCTTGAATGTCTTGGACCTTCATAAACAAATTCGCTCTTTACCAAAACCTATTATTGCAATGGTCGCCGGTTACGCAATTGGCGGAGGCCATGTCTTACATGCTATCTGCGATCTTACAATTGCCGCTGAAAATGGTAAATTTGGTCAGGTTGGTCCTCGAGTTGGATCTTTTGATGGAGGCTTCGGCAGCAGTTATATCGCCCGCATTGTAGGTCAAAAGAAAGCCCGAGAAATCTGGTATCTATGCCGTCAATATAGCGCTCAAGAAGCTTTGGACATGGGGCTTGTCAATTGTGTTGTACCTTTGGAGAAACTTGAAGAAGAAACCGTTAAATGGTGCAGAGAAATTCTTTGCCATTCTCCCCTAGCCTTACGCTGCCTAAAAGCATCTCTAAATGCCGATTGCGATGGACAAGTTGGCCTCTTAGATCTCGCGGGCAACGCAACTCTTCTTTATTACATGACAGAAGAAGCGCAAGAAGGGAGACAAGCCTTTGTTGAAAAAAGAAAACCTGATTTTTCGCAATTTCCACGCTTGCCTTAAAAAGCAGAAGGATACTTTGTATGTATAGAGATAAACGTCTAACAGCCTCGACACTTTTTATCTGGCTACAGACCATTCGTCCGAAGACATTGACAGCAGCTATTGTCCCTTTTTGTGCCGGAGCTGCTTTAGCATACTCCGGCGGATCAACAATATCATGGGAGTTGTTATTTTATGCATTAGCTTCAGCGCTTTGCATTCAAATTGCTTCTAATCTCCTCAATGATGCTTTTGATTTTGTTAAAGATACTGCTGACCCACGACGTCTAGGGCCTCAAAGAGCCATTCATTTAGGCATTGCAGATGGAAAGCAAATGTACTTTCTGGGAATGGTCTTTTTCCTTTTTGCTTGGCTTTTTGCTATTCCGTTAATTATTCACGGCGGAAGTGCGATTGTTGTTGTATTGTTGTTTTCGATGCTTGCGGCCTATTTTTATTCTGGCGGGCCCCTTCCTTTGACTTCTGTAGGTTTGGGGGATCCTTTTGTGTTTCTTTTTTATGGCTGGATTGCTACTGCAGCCAGTTACTGGTTGCAAGCTCATGTAGTCGATGCAAAAGCGATTCTACTTGGTACACAAATTGGACTTCTGTGCACAACGATTATTGCAGTCGATAATTATCGTGATATTGAGTCGGATGAAAAAGACAATAAGAAAACTTTGGCTGTACGTTTTGGACCTAAATTTGCAAAATTTGAAATAGCCTTCCTGACATTTTTTCCTTTTTCTCTTAACTTTTTATGGCTATTGTGGGGCTATGTTTTTGCTGCAATCTTGCCGATGTTGGCGGCACCTTTAGCGGGCTATCTTGTCGCCAGGATATGGAAAACGCGTCCTTCTAGAGCGTACAATCACTTTTTAGCGCTTGCAGCGCTGTTACACCTTTGCTTTGGGGCACTTTTGATTTTAGGGTTTATACTCGCTGGTTAAAGGGCAGTAATGGACTAGATGGACTTAAGTGGGTAATTGCGGGACATAGTTGATGTATTTGAGTCGCCCGTCCTTTGACGTCCATTCATGTCCATAATCGTCTATAATTTTTTTTTCAAATCTTTACATGCTTAAAGTGGTCATCTTAATGCCATCTGAATGTCTAGTTATGTTACTGCTTGCATTAAATCCTACTAGTAGGTAGATTTAAGTTATGAGAACAGAAAGCCTGCGACAAAACATCCTACAAATAGCCGAAAGGCTCCTTAAAGAAAAGGGGTACAACGGCTGGAGCTACCAAGATATCTCTACCGTTATAGGAATAAAGAAAGCTAGTATCCACTACTACTTTCCTCGCAAGGAAGATTTAGGATGCGAACTTATTGAATATTATCATCATAATAGCCTTGAAAATTTGACAGAAACTTGTCGTAAATTAACGAAAGCAAACGACAAACTTGCAGCGTTTGCTCGACTTTATGCTAACGTCTTAGAACAACCTAACTGCTATTGCCTTTTAGGGATGTTAGCTGCTGACTTCATGACCTTGCCGGACAAAATGCAAACAGCTCTTCGAAAAAGTTTTGAGGAAGAGCGGAATTGGGTTGCGCAAGTCTTAGAAGAAGGCGCTACGCAAGATTTGTGGGATACCGAAGAATCTTCTTTTGAACTCAAAGCTGCTGTGATCGTAAATTGCTTGCAAGGAATGCTTCTAATGGCTCGTCTTGAGAAAAATCCGCAAAAAGCTTTTTTCGAAAACGCAATTCTTTTTTTGCAAAATTTGTGCTAATTTTTTTCTAACATTTCTACCTACTGGTAGATAAAATAAGGAGTCTCTTATGTTCACTTTTTTCTCGATGTTTACTTCATTAATGCTCTTGACCGGAATTACTTTTGCCGAACTGCCGGTAAGTGAACCAACTTCCGTCATTTGGGGTGCAAAGGTTTCCCCTTTTGTACGTAAGGTATTGGTAGCAATGGAATACAAAGAAATTCCCTATCAAAATCAAGATCTCTTACCTAGCGTAATTTTGCTCGCAATAAACCAAGAGATTCCCGAAGGATTTAGTAATATAAGTCCATTAGGAAAAATTCCTGCTTTTCAGCAGGGAGATTTTTCGATTGCAGACTCTTCTGTTATTATTGCTTATTTGGAAAAAAGGCATCCGGAACATCCTCTTTATCCACAAAATCCTCAACTGTTAGCCCGAAGTTTGTGGCTGGAAAAATATGGTGATACTGTTCTTTCTGCAGTGACTCACACGCTTATCATTGAGTCACTCATTAACCCTCTTTTAAAAGTGCCAACAGACAAAGTAGCAATACAGAATGCTATCGAACAAGAATTGCCTCCGGCTTTAGATTATCTAGAAAAGCAACTGCAAGCCCCATGGGCTGGACGTTTTTTTATTGGAAATGAACTTACAGTTGCTGATATTGGCGTCTCAACACACTTAATCAGTTTAAAGCTCTTACTAGTGGAAATAGATGCTAAGCGTTGGCCTTTGCTTTCAGCTTACTTGCAGAGAATTTTGAACGAGCCTTCGTTTAAAAAGGTTCTTTAAATCATATAGGACTGAATTAGATTTTTGATTTGAATCAAATTGAGACACTTTCCTATGCCAAGATTTGTCCTTTACCAAAAAGCTAAAGACATAGAGCATGGGGACATCTTAGCAGGCTGAAGGCATGCCTTATTATAGCCTAGGACTTTGCCCTAGGTGTATTTTAAAAGCATCTTCAGGCTGTAGGCCTATCAAAAATCAGTTTAACCCAACATATAGTGTCTCCCAACAACACACAAAGATTCTATAGACACATTTCCACAGGCCTACAGCCTGAAAATGACTCTACAATCTACCTAGGGCGAAGCCCTAGGCTGTAATAAGGCATGCCTTCAGCCTGGTAAGAAAGCCTATAAGGTCCTTATTTCGGAGGACAAAATTAACACTGCACAAGTAGATGGACAAAGATGGAAATAATGGACGATAATGGACAAATCTATGTCCTAGTTCATTATTGTTCCACCTAGACATGCTCCTAATTGCTTTTTCAAAGGTCTTCTTGAGTTTTTTGGTTCGAATATTATAGATTCATTCGAAGAATTCACCCTTGTGAAAACTTAGACTTTAAGAATAATTGACAAGTAACAATATTTAATGTATATTTTCAATAAGCAAGAATAAAAAAACCAAAAGGAATAATAAAAATGACCCCTATATTCGAAAATGCAACCACAGCGACCACTATTTACCCATTAGAGCAAACAACAACTGTTCAACATGAAGGTCGTCGCTATAGGTTAGTGGGTGAATCTCTTGGCAACGACCTTTCCTTAAAACAAAGATTTGTACATGTGATAATGCTTGTCGGTTATGCTGTTGCTATTTTCTTTACTGGTGGCTTATCTAAAGTTTTCCTTAATGCATTCAATTGTCACCTCAGAGAACTTCAGGCAGGAAGACACATCAATTTACACTATAGCATAGAAAAGCCATCACAATGGCAAGTTGACTCAATCAACCCATTTGTGAAGATGCTGCAAACAAGAATTAACCACAATGAATATGTCCCTGAATTTTTGACAACTGCAAGTTGTTGCATTTCCATTCAATATAATCATGGGGATTTAGATCCAGATAAAATACTCTTCGAAAATCATGCTAGAGTAAAAAGACAGTTTATCTTTAAAAATGAAGATGGTTCACCTATAAGTAAGAAAGGCTTGATTCAAGATATCGAGGGTATAGAAGAAGAACTGTTAAGTTCTATTAATACAGAAGTCGATGTTGCTACAACTAGACTATCTTTCGGATGCGTACTCCTTCACCAAGATTCTGCTGATAATTTAGTCAATGCATCTTATGATTCAATCATCTCAGAAAAGAGTAATCAAAGCATTCCTGGAAGTTCAATCAATAATGCCATTGTAGACAGAGTGCTTAGGTTTGTTTGTGTTAATCCAAGAGATGTAATTTCCCCTGATGGGAAGCAGATCCTCGAAGGTCCTGACTGTATGTAAATTTAAGATTCACCATGTCCGATCCAAATATCCTGAAAAAATCGCTTAGTCGCAAGATTTGTGATTTGCTTCTGCACTTCTTTAGTCAGAATATCCAGTCATATTTTCCCCTTTTTTTATTTTTTTTAATCTCAGCCTGTCATACGATTGACCAATATACTCCAAAAACCAAGGAAGAACCGATGGCTGTAGAACGCTCAACAATGCCCAAGCAAGA
Source organism: Parachlamydiaceae bacterium (assembly GCA_013813265.1). Lineage (GTDB taxonomy): Bacteria > Chlamydiota > Chlamydiia > Chlamydiales > Parachlamydiaceae > JACCRY01. The sequence goes on along the minus strand of JACCRY010000107.1, from coordinate 7,890 downwards.
TTGCTGGAATGTCGAGGCATTTTTTCCAAATTTTTCCGCTTGGCAAGATCGCTTTGATATAATTTTTAAAAAAGAGAAACCACATTGGCCAAATCTTCAGACTTTTAAAGGAGAATTAAATAAAGCCGCAAATGTAAGAGCCCTCCTAGAGCTTTGTTTCTCGATTGAAAGATCTCTCACTGCCCTTTGCACCTATGCCCACTTGCGCCATGATGAAGAGATCACCAATGACGAGGCTAAAACTGCCTACAGTAAAATTTCTGCCCTTTTTCACGATTTCAGCGATGAAACTTCTTGGATAGAACCTGAGCTATTATCTCTAGATCAAGAAATTTTAGATGCTATTCTTGAAGACCCCATTTTAGCCGATTATCAATTTCATCTTGAAAAGTTAGTCCGCGTTAAAAAGCACATGTTATCAGCTGAAATGGAAGCACTCATGGCCAAAGCCGGAAAAGCCTTGCAATCTCCCCAGAAGACTTTTAGTGCAATCAACGATGCAGATTTCAAATTTGGGGAAGTTTTAGATGGGAAAGGAAATCTACGTGAACTCACCCACGCGAATTACGGTCTCTATATTCGCGAGCATGATCGAGTTCTTAGAAAAAATGCCTTCACACAGATGCACCAAAAATATACAGACTTTGAGAATACTCTTTGTGAACTTTTAAATGGTCAAGTGCAATCACACATTTTCAATAGTCGCACACGTTCCTATAAGTCATCACTTGAAGCATCCCTGTTCCCAAATAACATTGACTGCCAAGTGTATCATGCCTTAGTTGAAGCTGTTAATAGCAGGCTCTCAGAATTACACAAATATATAGATCTTAGAAAGCAAATTTTAGGTGTCGATGCCTTGCACCTTTATGACATGTCTGTCCCCTTAACCTCTGACATTGAAATTCATTTGCCTTATGAAGAAGCTGAGGATCTTATTATTGAATCTGTTTCTCCTCTTGGAGCAGAATATCAAAATTTGCTGAAAAAAGGTTTTAAAGAGCAAGGCTGGGTTGATAGGTACGAAAATAAAAACAAACGCTCTGGAGCTTATTCTAGCGGCAGCTACGACAGCATGCCCTATATCCTTATGAATTATAAAGGACAGCTAAAAGATGCCTTTACTCTAGCCCACGAGGCAGGGCATAGTATGCATAGTTTGCTCACACATACGCATCAATCCTATCAGTATGGAAATTATTCAATTTTCTTAGCTGAAGTGGCTTCTACATTTAATGAAGAGCTCCTTATGCAAACTTTGCTAAAGCGGGCTAAAAATAACGATGAAAAAATTTACCTGATTAATCAAAAAATCGAAGATATTCGTGGTACGTTATTTAGGCAAACTATGTTCGCTGAATATGAACTTTTGATCCATACACTGGCTGAACAAGAAATTCCACTGACACCCACTCTACTTCGACTAGAATACCACAAGCTCAATCAAAAATATTTCGGCTTCAATGCCGTCATAGATCCGGAGATCGATAGTGAATGGGCACGTATTCCTCATTTTTATTACAATTTCTATGTATTTCAATATGCCACAGGGATTAGCGCAGCTTTGGCCCTGAATGAGCGCGTTGTTAAAGGCGGAACTCAAGAACGCAATGAGTATCTTGCGTTCCTCAAAGGAGGATCAAGCCGCTATCCGATTGAAATGCTAAAGCTAGCTGGCATTAATATGCTTGAGCCTGCACCAGTCCAATCTGCAATCGGTCGCTTTTCTGATAGTGTAGATCAATTAAGTAAACTTTTAGAGACAAAGAGCGAGTCAGCAAAAGTTTTTAGCACTTAAACCCCTTTAGTGCTAATTCTATTGCAAAAAAATAAAGCTCTTCTTTATCATGAGCTTTTGTAAAGACACAAATTCAACAAGGAGAATTACTCATATGTCACAAACTCAACAGCGAGCAAATCCACAGAGCTCTACTGAGCCCACAATGAAACTTATTCCCCTCGGCAACAGAGTACTCGTTAGCCGTTTGGAAGCGGAAGAAAAGTTGAAAGGTGGTATCGTATTGCCTGATTCAGCGAAAAAGAAACAAGAGCAAGCGAAAGTTATTGCCATAGGAACCGGAAAAAAAGACAAAAATGGCAACCTAATTCCAATTCCTGTGAAATTAGGCGATATCATTTTGATGGAAAAATACTCAGGTCAAGACGTAACAGTCAGCAATGAAGAATTCGTCATCATCAAAGCTGATGACATTATGGCCATTATCGAAAAATAATTTACCCCCTAATTGGAGAAACGATTTATGAACGCAAAAAATATCATGTTCAAAGATGAAGCACGCCAAAAAATCCTTAAAGGGGTCCGCACTCTAGCAGACGCTGTTAAAGTGACTTTAGGCCCAAAAGGACGAAATGTCATCATTGACAAAGCGTATGGTGCTCCACACATCACAAAAGACGGTGTTACAGTCGCCAAAGAAATTGAACTAGAAGACAAGCTCGAAAATATGGGCGCTCAGATGGTTAAAGAAGTTGCTAGTAAGACTGCTGATAAAGCAGGTGATGGTACAACGACTGCGACTGTTCTTGCTGAAGCAATTTACAGCGAAGGTGTTCGCAATGTCGCAGCAGGGGCCAATCCACTAAGCCTTAAGCACGGAATCGACAAAGCAGTTAAAGTTGTAGTTAAAGAAATTCAAAAACGAAGCAAGAAGATCGAAAATAAGCAAGAAATTGAGCAAGTCGCGACAATTTCAGCAAACAACGATAAAGACATTGGTGAAATCATTGCTCGTGCAATGGAGCGCGTTGGAAAAGACGGCACAATTACTGTTGAAGAAGCAAAAGGCTTTGAAACCACTCTTGAAGTCGTAGAAGGCATGAACTTTGATCGTGGATACCTCTCCCCATACTTCATGACAAATGCTGAAAATCAAGAATGTATACTAGAAGACACCTATGTTCTTATTCACGAAAAGAAAATCTCTGCTATCAAAGATTTAATCCCTATCCTACAAATTGTTGCTGAGAAAGGCGCTTCTCTTTTGATCATCGCAGAGGACATTGAAGGCGAAGCTCTAGCAACTTTGGTGATCAACCGTATGCGTGGCAGCCTCAAAGTTTGCGCTGTTAAAGCTCCGGGCTTTGGTGATCGTCGCAAAGCCATCCTTGAGGACCTTGCAGCATTAACGGGTGCTCAACTTATCTGTGAAGAACTGGGCCACAAGCTTGAAAACACATCAATCGATTTTTTAGGTCGTGCAAAGAAAGTGATCATCCGCAAAGATGACACAACTTTAATAGAAGGTGCTGGCGAAAAGACAAAAATCCAAGACCGTATTGCTCAAATTCGACGTCAAATTGACGATACAGATTCAGACTATGATCGTGAAAAGCTGCAGGAACGTCTTGCTAAATTAGCTGGTGGAGTCGCCAAAATTTGTGTTGGAGCTGCGACAGAAGTCGAAATGAAAGAAAAGAAAGATCGTGTAGATGATGCACAACGCGCTACTGCTGCAGCTGTTGAAGAAGGAATTCAACCAGGTGGAGGCATGGCCTACATACGTTGCCTTCCTGCGCTCAATACATTCATTGACACTTTAGATGGGGACGAGAAAACAGGCGCTAGAATTATTGCTAAGGCATTGACAGCTCCATTACGCCTCATTTCGGAAAATGCTGGTCAAGAGGGATCTATCATCTTACAACAAGTAGAAAAGCTTCCTGAAAATCATGGCTACAATGCATTGACAGGTTCTTTCGTGGATATGATCAAAGAAGGAATTCTAGATCCGACTAAAGTTGTACGTTGTGCTTTGGAATATGCAGCTTCAATTGCAGGAATTCTTTTGACAACAGAAGCGTGTATTACAGATGTTCCTAGCGATAAAGCAGCGATGTCAATGCCTTCTGGCGGCGGCATGGACTACTAATAAGTATCGGTAAAGCTGTACCAAATCTGTGCTGGTAGCCTAAAGCAAAAGGGGCGCAGCACAGATTCAACGCAGAGGAAGGCAGTCCAGATTGCACCCTTATCGGAAAATAATGGTTCATTTTTTGAAACACAGAGGAACGGAGGACACAGAGAAAATGTTCCGGTTACTGCCTCTTAGCTCACTTAATATTTGTGAAGACAATAGGATCCTGATGGACCTGATGCACATTTAATACTGTTTGCAGCTTGTCATCTGCTTGATCAAAAACAGCAGCCCACTCTGCCTTCCGGCTTTCTACCGCAGATTTCAAACTGGCCAGAAATGACCGCGTGTAAAAGCTTCCAAAGGAATTACAATAAGAAGGCTGCCCATTTCTAGCGCTTACAATTGCAATCACCCCTTGAGTCTTGCAAAAAAGATTCTGGTAATTTGTTTTTATCTTTCTTACCGGAATTCGAGCTATTGCCTTGCTCATTACTAAATCCGGTGCATATGCTTGAGGAATTTTTATATTACAGCAGTCAGCTATAATGATCGCCAAGGTCGCTCCTTTATTTCCAATGATATCGATAACATCCTTCATCCCCAAACCCACACGCTCGAGGGGAAATTCAAAATTCGGCCAGGGACTTTCTCCATTATTTTCCGTTCTATATCCATGTCCACTAAAATAGAATATGATTGCATCATTCTTTTCAGGCTTTAAGTTTTTAACTACCCTCAGAACCTCCCTAGAGGATGAATTTTTACCAGCTAGCACTTTTAATTGTAATTTATAATGTCCATTTTTCGCGATTTTCTGCATTTCAGTCTGCATATTTTTCAAATCTATATGACAAGCTTGTTGAATATCGGCAGAAAAGACATCTCCAACCAATATTGCATGCAACTCAGCTGCGTTCAGGCTCCCTATGCAGCTGCAAAATAGATAGGCCAATAGTGAAACCTTGCACAAAAATTCATTCATTTGATCTCCTTTATCATGGGTTTTGCAACTCCCTCTTGAGTTTACCTTTTTTTTATGTTACGCTAGTACACTGGATTAAGAATTCGGGTCAAACAGCCTGAAAGACGTTACTTAACCCATAAATTTAAACTTAACAGTTCTCACATAAAGTCGAATTAAAGTAGGACTCCATGAAAACACTTCCATTTGCCCTAATTATTGCGGTCATTTTGATAAGCCTAGCTTTCTATATTGCTAAAATCCGATCTAAATTACCACGTAAAAAAGTTATTCTTCTATTGGGGCCACCTGGTTCAGGGAAAGGAACTCAGGCTATCACATTGGCGAAAGATTTGAAAATTCCTCATATTTCAACTGGCGATCTTTTCCGTCAACATATACGCACTAGCACAACTCTAGGCCAAGAAGTTAAAGCACTTATAGCAGATGGAAAACTTGTGCCAGATGAAATTGTTATGAAAATGCTTTTTGAGCGGCTTACCGAAAAAGATTGTGAGAACGGATACCTTCTTGATGGTTTTCCCCGAACCATACCCCAGGCCGAAGCACTTACCAGTTTTCTAGATGGCAAGTCTGAGATCGTTGCAATCAATTTAGATGTTTCGGATGAAATTATCACAAAGAGAATAGAAGGCCGTCTCACTTGCCGAGAATGCGGAAATGTACAGAACAAATATTTCTTCCCACCGAAAGTTGAAAGCACATGTGATGAATGTGGTGGAGAGCTTGTTCAACGGCCCGACGACTCACTGGATGCTGTACAAGAAAGGCTAAAGGCTTACCACACCCAATCTAAACCATTGCTTGACTTCTACACCTCAAAAAATACTCTTAAAGCAGTTAATGGCGAAATGAAAACTGAGGAGGTTTACGCTGCACTCCAATCTGCTTACAAAGAAGCTTTATAGCCTGTTTACCCCCTAAAGCGACACGGTTGACCGTCTGTAACTGGATATTCCAAAGCGAGCTGGGTTGAGGTGGCAGCCAAGGGGGGAAGCTAAGGGTCTTCACACCAGCTCGGAATTGGAATATCCCGTTAAAGACGGCATGACACAAATACCCTAATTAAACACCACCTCAACAACCTTCCCCTCCAGAGATGGATCGTCTCTCAAAAGTTCTATGGTTAATGACGTCAGACCCACAATCCCACGTCCAACAGTTGTTTTCCCTTCGTGATAAATTTTGATCGGGTAGATACCTAATGGCGGAAGACAGAGCCCTTTAACCTCAATTGTAAGGCATGCCATTTCGGGAACAATTGTACCACTCGAAAAAATCGAAAATTTTCTTCCCAGCATCATTTCTGCTAATGCGAAATCGCCAGAGCTTACAGCTTGTCGAATAGCGCTACTGGAGACTGTCAGTCCTTGGCAAATATATGGGGGCAGATATTCCAGTTTAAATGAAAGCTCATTTGCCAGCTGTTTCATGAGGGTGGAATTTCCTTGGCGATCATTTCCTATGCGTGCATCATACCCAAGAATCAAAGCAAAAAATGGCTGTAACTGATGTAAAGAGAAAAGAAATTGAGTTGCGGTTTGCTGGGAAAAAGCTAAGGTAAACTCAAGCAAAATGACGCCGCCAACTCTCTGCTCTTGAAGAAGTTTTAGCTTATGTGTTTCTGTGCATAACATGGGGGGAGTACTTCCAGGTCGCAACACTTCCGAAGGATGAGAAATAAAAGTCAAAACGTAGAGAGCACCATCAACCTGATCTGCTACTTCACGTGCCCGATGAAGCACTGTGGAATGCCCGGAATGGACAGCGTCAAAATTTCCTATTGTGAGAACAATGGGTGCTTTACCGCGAGGTATTTCACTGTAACTTAAAAAAATCTCCATAGGTAAACAGTTGATAACTCCAATTAAATGGGTCTGAAGAATTAGGGGGAGCTTTTGTGACTCCCCTTTACTGCCTAAAACCAATGTAGCTAGCAGCGAATTTTTAAGCTATTTTTCCTTTAGGTTTTGTAGCTTTACTGCATCCTTCATAAGTATTTTTGGATTTTATAGTGTCAGAAAATGAGGTCGCCGAAAATGCATATGCGATCATAAATACAACAGAGACCGAAATTAAGATCTTTTTCAACATGGTATACCTTTAGTTTTGATTCAACAACATCAGCAAACGTAATCGAATGCAATTCAAACCATCAATCAATTAAAAAATCATGGCAGCAGTGACTTAGCATACAAAAACAAGCATTACTTGCATACAAAACTAATTATTTCAAATGGATGATGACAGTTCAGATCGTGGCGATGGTTCTTTGTAAGCCTCCACAATATCCGCAATGAGGCTTTCAACCTTACTGTTAAGCAAATACTTTGCTTCAGAAATAAATTGTTCTACTATCTCAGGTTCAAGACTATTTATCATCCATAGCTCAGACATCTCAAAATTTTCAAGATAAGGTTGATCTTGACAGGGCGATTGCATTATAAAAATTGATTGAAAATTTCAAAGCTAGATTGTAGTTTGGTATCTCCACATTAAAAAGATGGTAATACCAATGTCTGAGAACGAATCGACTAACCCTTTATTAGGAAATAAGCTAAAAATCATTGAACTGGCAGAAAGAATTCCAGACCCTCGCAGTGAAAAATTTAAGAAACATCCTCTAACTTCCATCATTTTTATAGCCTTAGTTGGCACTGTTTGCGGTGCTGACGATTGGGTAGGTAGAAGTCATTGGGAAGTCGAAAATAATTTACACTGGTCCTTAGACGTTATTTTCAGAGAAGATCACAATAAATATCGAAATCGCGTAGGGGCACAAAATTTAAGCGCAGTGCGCAAAATGGGGCTGGGACTTCTTAAAAAAAGTGAATCTACTAAAAAATCTCTCAAAAGGAAGAGATTTCAGGCTTTAACTTCAGCAAAGTTCCGTGAGATAATTTTAAAAGAGTTTTTGTAAAAAGCCTTGTCAGTTGAGAAACACAGGATATGCATGATCGCAAGCGGCATGATGATCAGGATGATGAAGCTCATTCATTACATCGAAGCAGCATCCTAATATTGTTTCCG
>JACCRY010000106.1 GCA_013813265.1 Parachlamydiaceae bacterium | reverse complement strand
AAAGTTGCAGCTGATGCAATTCTTGACGACGTCGTAGCTATAGCTACGACCGAGGAGAGAAGTGCGTCAGATGCAACTTTTCAGCCAACTGAAGCATCTTTCCAATTTTTTCACAGCCTCGCAGCAGCGCGATTTTCTAGATAAGGTATTCTTTTGCTGATAGCCTGAGCTAAATGAGTGTAAAACTGAGAAGCCCTTGGTGTCTGGCCAAGGGTGTTGATTTGAGTCATACTTATTACCGATGTTGCCAGTAATAGGAACACGCCAAATGTCTGTGCCGCACTGATTACATCTCTTTGACTTCACCCATCCAATCGCCTTGACAATCAGACCTTCTAAGATCATATTAAAAAATATACCATGCCTAGTACGTCATCGCGTTTAAATTGTCTGTTTTGATTGCCCTCAAAACAGGCAATTTATTTGACATGACGTACTGTATAAACGTGAGGTTAAAGACAGCTCATATGATTCCCAATCGAAAAAAACCACTTCCTGAAGCTTTAAAAGCTGACTTCCCTAAATTTATCGAACCGATGCTTGCCACATTAACTGACAAACCGCCTTTAGGAAAAGACTGGATATACGAGATAAAGTGGGATGGGTACAGAGCTTTAGCTTTTTGTGACAATAAGGAAGTCAATGTTTTCTCTAGAAATCGTAAGTCTTTCAACGATAAATTTTATCCATTAATAAATGTCTTACAAAAGTTAGAACTCCACGCTGTTCTTGATGGGGAAATTGTTGTCTTGACTGAAGAAGGCCTTGCAAGTTTTAAGGGCCTCCAAAATTGGCGAAGCGAGGCTGATGGCGAACTCGTTTACTATGTTTTTGATCTCCTTTGGCTGAACGGTTACGACCTTACTCAAGCGCCTTTGCAGTCTCGACTTAGTTTGTTAAAACAAATTCTTCCTTTACAAGATTTTATTAGAATGAGTGACCGTTTTGAAATGCCTGTAAGCGACTTTTTAAAAGCTGCAAAGGAACTCGGTTTAGAAGGAATGATGGCTAAAAAGGCTGATAGCTTATATAAACCCGGGATCAGAGGAAATGAATGGCAGAAAATTAAGGTACATAAACGTCATGAAGTTGTAATTGGGGGTTACACGATAAATGAAAAATCTCCCAAGCTTTTCAGCTCTTTATTGGTAGGAATTTTTAAAAATGATGTTCTAGAGTATACAGGAAAAATTGGCACGGGCTTCTCCCTTAAAGTGCAAAAAGAGTTGATGGCACTGTTTAAGCCCCTTGTTACAGATAAATGCCCGTTTTCTTTTATGCCGGATATTAACAAACCCTCTCGCTTTAGGCCCAATCCTCCCAAAGCTTCAGCCGTTTGGCTTACACCACAATTAGTCTGCGAAGTTAGCTACATTGAATTGACAGAAGATGGAATAATGCGTCACCCCTCTTTTGAAGGTATGAGAGAAGACAAAAATGCTGATGAAGTCCAAGAAGAAATTGCTGATGAAGTGACTTCTCCTGCTAACATAAAGCAGATTATGCCGATTAAAAAAGGCGAACGGAGAACATTACTCAATCCTAAAGAAGAAAGCCAAACAAAAATCATTAAAGGGCATGAACTTAAATTTAATAACTTAAGCAAGGTTTTTTGGCCTGATGAAGGTTATACAAAACGAGATCTGCTCAATTATTATTATCAAGCGGCATCTTACATTTTGCCTTACCTAAAAAATCGACCTCAATCTTTAAACCGCTTCCCAAACGGAATTTTTGGAGAAAGCTTTTATCAGAAAGATGTCACAAACAGATCTCCCGACTGGGTTCTGAAATTCCCTTATCATACAAGTGATGGCAAAGATAAAAATTTTTTAATCGTTCAAGATGAAGCTGACATATTATGGATGGCCAATCTTGGAGCTATTGAGATGAATCCTTGGAATAGTACGGTAGAAAAACCGGACAACCCAAACTGGTGCATAATTGATATCGACCCAACCCCTTCACATACATTTGATCAGGTAATAGAAGTTGCCCAAGCAACACAGCGTATTTTGGAAAGTTTAAAAATTGAAGGTTATTGTAAAACCTCAGGTGCTACAGGAATGCATATTTATATCCCTATGGGGGCACTATACACCTATGATCAATGTCAACTATTCGCTCGATTAATTGCTACCGAAGTCCATGAAATTATACCTAAGCTCACCAGCATTGAACGTTTAAACATTAACCGCGAAAATAAAATTTATGTTGACTTTCTACAAAATAGGCCTAAAGCAACTTTAGCAGCCCCCTACTCCGTCAGGCCTCAACCAGGAGCTACAGTTTCCATGCCACTCCATTGGAGCGAAGTTAAAAAGGGTCTTCGACCATGTCAGTTCACATTAAAAAATGCCATGCAAAGAATGCGTTCCGAAGGAGACCTCTTTAAACTTGTATTGGGGGAGGGGATAAACATTAAAAAAGCCCTCAATTTTTTTAAAAAAAAGGACTAGGGGCAAAACCATCTCTCGATCAGCCAATTACTTCGGCTTGACATTCAGATCTTCAAAGACCATATTCAGGAATAATGTGAATTGCATTCTAGCATGCCTAGTACGCTGTAAGGTAAACCCGTCCTCATCAAACTCCGCGAAAGCACTCGCGGTTGAGGTCTCAAAAATGACCCAATATCTACATATGGGATCATTTTTGAGCCTTAAGCCCCGGGTACTTTGGCGAAGTTTGATGGGTGCGGATTTACCTTACAGTGTACTAGATGCAAAAGAGGAGAACAGTCAATGTTAATGCCTGCACTCTTACCGGAAAGGCTTTCTTTATATGAAGCTGCTGAATCTGAAGAGCGGCTGCTAGATTTGCTGGAGAAAAATCATTCTGATTTGATCTACTTTTTTGAAGCCTGCTGCGATGATGAAACTTGGTGCGATACGCATCCCCTATTTATCAAAAAGATAATTGACTGGATAACAAGCCAAATACTTTCAGGTATTCTCCGAGTAGACTTAGCAAAAATAGCTGCTAAAGCACTTCAAAAACATTATTACAACCTAAAGAGTTTTGTCCCAAAAAATATTTTTTTTGAACTTGAGGATGATCTAGTTGCCATTAATAGTTTGCTATTTCAAGGAATTTCACCATCTTTCTATGACCTTATTCGGACAAATTGTTTTGAAATGAACAAAATTAAAGCGTCCTTAAAACCGACGCGTTCGTTTGAGTTTAAGATTATTCAAGAGTACATCTATACAGGCGAAGTTAAAGAATTATGGCGTCTTGAAGAAAGTCAAATATTAAGGGTCTTGCAACTGGCCAGATTTTATCAACTTCAGGATTTGTCGAAAGACTGTGAAGAACTCTACTTACGTTATATTTCGATTAATAATTACATGGATTACATGGCCTTTTCACAGCAACAGAACCTAATGCTGATTAGGGAAAAATGCTGCGCATTGTCTAACAGTTTGCAATCTGCTCTCATTTTTACCTCTTTAGGTGCGCAAGATCTTGCCTGCGAATTTACGGTCTCTACAGCAACAACTTTAGATGAGCTTAAGGCTTGGGCTAAATATGTGACGCATTTTATTGCGGGCAGCCAAGTGATGGAGGACCTTGATCTTATTTTAATTTTACAGCAATGTCCCAGACTTCGTTCGGTTGACGTTGGCAAAACTCGAGAATTCAGCAACCACATGTTGCAGCTTCAACGCTTCAAAGAACTTGTGCTTTCTGGCTGCAGGTGGCTTCAGGATCAAACCTTTAAAAAACTTGTTGCGGCATTCCCTCAATTAGAGAAGCTTGACTTAACAAGTTGCTCTCAAATTACATCTATGGGATGGGGTGAATTAACAAAGCTTCCTCGATTAAATTCACTTATTCTTGCAAATTGTGATGCCCTTGATGATGAGTCGTTTGGATTGATTTTGGCATCCGCAAGACATTTGCGTGAGCTAGTGCTAAGTGAATGTAGAGGTTTAACAAAGGTCGGTTTTCATGCCCTAGCTACGAGCAAACAGCCTTTTGATCTCCTAGTACTTGGACGTACAGAAGTAGTTGACGCCGATCTGCTTGAAATTACTTCGAACATTAGGTCGCTCAACTCCTTAGATCTCACTCGCTGTCAAAATTTGACCGAACGGGGAATCTTTGATGCCTTAAAAAATACGATTTCTCTAAATGAAGTATGTCTGACACATACAGCAATCGGAGAAAAAGCTCTTTCAACTCTGAAGCAGTTAAAGCCTCAACTCAAGTTCATCATCTAAATAATTGCGGAAGCTAATGTGATTTTTCGAAACTTTCCATACAAAAACTCGCGATTTTTTGCTAATTTCTGTCAAAACTACTATGAAAAAAATCCGAATTTAATCCGGCGTAGTATCTGGTTACAACGCTAATTTTCAATGAGTTACACAAAAAAAAGAAAAAAGATAAAATAGCGTTTGCATGAAAAAGGCACGATTGTGTATGTTATAACTATTCCGCAGTACGGCAACGATGCAGCGTGAATAAAGCGAACTCAGATTCGTTTAGTAAAAGTTGTTTTGACAGCACAAGAGAGACAATGTGCAAGCAATATGAAGCTT
>JACCRY010000105.1 GCA_013813265.1 Parachlamydiaceae bacterium | reverse complement strand
GATCAAGGCAGTTAGGATTGACTCAGAGCCTGTTTTCGATCATGGATGCGATTTAACGTAATAGCCACGCGTGAAGCGCTAGCGGGACGTGGGGTCGAAAACAATTAAAATTAATTAGCCGCGGTAGCGGTGAAACAATTCTAAACTAATACAAACTAATAAGAAAATTTAGTTGCTTAACCTGATGCGCATGCACTGGAATGCCTTAACAGGTTTTTAATTAACTATTCTGTTATTTGTGTTACAAATACTTATTTCGGCGTGAAATATTGTTATTAACATTAATTAGATATATCTGTGATAATAAAAATAGATAGGTTAATGATCTTAGTTGAATAACTTAATTAAGAGGTGTTTATGAAATCCAAATCTAAAAAAAATCACTCTACAGCCAGTGTAATGGAAGCAATCGAAACACTTTCTGCGATTGCTGATTTTGGCACTGAATCAACTACAGAATCTACTCATGAATTGAAAGAAGTATCTCATCCAAAAATAGAAAGAAATGTGCGTTGGCTAAGGGATTCAAAAGAAGGGAATGACTATATAAAGAAAGTATTTGGAGCGATTTTAAATTACCTAAAAGAATTTTATAAAACTGAGCATAGCTATATTACTGACCCGCAAACATTAGAAGGTATCAAAGCAATTATGGTTTTAGTGGGTGACGCCGCAAAAAAAATCGATCAATCAAGAACATTTGAAGGGAAAGATAAAGGAAGCGTTACGCAGTTAAAGGAATTTAAACAACTTGGAGAATTTTATAAAACACGTATCACTCATCAAATTGATGAGGGTGTACTAAGTAAATGGATTTTAGGCCTCTCTCAAAGTCGACCTTTAATTGGAGAAAAGCAAAGCTTGCGTGCAACACAGCTAGAGGAAACTCCACATCATCTTTTTGTAAGTTTAGAAACTGTAAAACGCGATTCAGAATATGAGCTTTTCTTTATTCGCAAGGAAGACGGTTCACATTTTTTCAGTCCGAGATTATTGCGGAACATCAAGCTCATTTGCGATTTTTCCGGAGGAGATTATGGGAAAGATCCTCTTGCAGAAATGCCTGTATGGGTTGATCTTCAATTGCATCATATTGCAAGAAGTATTCTCCGCGCTAACCATGAGCAAATTGAAATATTCTACCATGATGCCTTTAAGTTTAGACATCGTGAGCTTGTAGCTCTTTTGCATAAGAGCCTGATGGCTTTACTACTGGCAGCTAATCCGCAAAATCATAGAAGTGAACTTGAACTTCCGGAAAATCGCAAAACTAGCCAGGAATATTATCTGGATTTTCAGCAATTTATACGTGACGCTCTGCATTGCGAAGACTATCATAAGCTTCTTGCAAACTCAAAAGAAAAGAAACAGGGTCTCAATAGTTTGTTGCTGGAACTACTTCACAGCATTTGTAGGGCTTTTTATCTTTCTTTAAATCGCTTTGGTGACTTTGAAGATACCTTACAGCAAATTTTCAAGTTGACTGAAGGTGTGAAGTCATTGAAAAATCATGTATTTCCAATTACACCAGATGAACGGCTATGTAAAATAATAGAGGATGATTATTTGGCGATCTGTAACATTTTCAAAAATCACTCACGAGGTCCTCTAGTTAAAATTTTAGAAATTTTAGATGAAGGTTTCAGGAGTGGGTTTGATCCATTTACACAGCTTAACTTTCCAAGTTTGCTTTATGGGCTGGTCTGGGAAGGTCATACAATGTCCAACATCCATCTTCCTTCTCCTACATATCAAGAATATATTCATCGAGCTAATGTTTTGGAAGAGTTCAAGGGGTTTTTAAGGCATTGTCAGGTAGAATTTCCTCTTCACAAACATTTGCTCATTAATTTGCAGGATCGCACTTCATGGCATGAACATGCTCGTACTCTTGCCCTTGAAGAATTGCGTACACATGAAGATATGGATAAGGTACTTACAGTGATCACACTTGCCAAGGACACTGATTTTTATCTCCAACTGCCACCCTATCAACAAGAAAACCATGCTCATATCTTTATAAAGCAGTTTAAAGCTCATCTTGGAGATGAAGCTTCTGGATATTATTTCCCTTCTAAGTTTAAGAATGCAGTATCAGGATTTGCTGACACGGCTATGGAAGCGATTCATCGGATCTTTTTTTCCAATAAGAATAGCTTATCTCAGGCTGATCGTCTTAGTTTTATAGAGATTTTCGATACATTTTTACTTGTAAAACTTCTTGATGTTATTCGACCTGATTCCTTCAGCTTGACATGTAAAGATGGCGTAGATGTCTCTTCAAGTTGTAATGGTCTGCTTTTTCTTTTCTTAAAACTCATTGGACCTGAGCCAATAGATCAAGAAGGATGGGATGAATTTAAGAAAATTATTTATGCTCCAGCGATTTTAGTGCGTGAACGTCCAATTTTAAAGGAACGTTTTGAAAGAATGGCTGGAGCGCTTAAAGTGATCGAATTTGTCTATCATGAACAAGGACATGAAAATTTTGGAAAGATGATAGATGCTGCATTTGGGGATCTTTACACAGGATCTATACTACAAATAGGTTCAAAATGAGCTACCACTTAGCTCTCATCCCGATGACGTCTGTTTTTTAAGGTGTGTGTCCAAAATTGATAACTTTCATTGAGGTGATTATCAATTTGTGAACGCAGCTTTAAAAAAATTACGGCTAGTTCGAATTCCCGGTGATGTAGAATTTTACCTCGGGAGTGACGCTTGTTGGACAAGGGTGTCAGGCGATATTGGTTAGCCAAAATAAAGGTTGCTGTGGCGCTAATGCGTCTAGGAAAATGTGTAAAAGCTGCTGTAACAAAGCTTTTGACTGTGGAAGCTGCCATGATCGTGATCTCTCCCAAGTGCGGAGGCGCTCCATTTTCCTCTAGGTAGCGCGTGATTTGACGCGAGAAAAGAGGGTAGAGAAGGCAGGCTGTCAAAATTCCTCTGTCTAGAGGATGTCTTCCTTTTATGCTTTGTAGTTTGTCTGCACTAGCTAGAAGCAGATAAATCTCTTTTCCATTTTTACCGTTAAGCTCTTTAGACAATGAAGGGAGGAGCAAGTGTAGAAAGCCAGATTCATTCATTAAGTTAAAAAAGGGTGCTGAAGCTCCAGATTCTAACATTCTAAATAGTTCTTCTAAAATGCGGGCAGGGGAGCTTTTGTGGATTTCTTCTCTGCAATTAAGGAGTGCCTTTTTTGCTTTGGGGTCGATATTAAAGCCAAAACGGGCTCGAAATTTTAATAGGCGAAGCATGCGAACTGGATCTTGTTTAAAGCGAGCTTCCGGTTCCCCGATGGTCTTTAAAATTCCAAGGTGTATGTCATCCCAACCCCCAACATAGTCAATAACAGTATGACTTGAAGGGTCATAAAAGAGGCCGTTGATCGTAAAATCGCGCCTTAAGACATCTTCTTCTTCCGTTCCCCATACATTGTCTTGAACGATCAAATCGCTTGCATTTTCTCCAGTTCGGAAGGTTGAAACTTCAAAAACTTTGCGTCCAAAACGAATGTGTGCGAGTCGGAAGCGCCTTCCGATAAGCAGGCAATTTCTGTTGAAAAGCTGCTTGATCTGTTCCGGTTTTGCAGATGTCGAAATGTCGAAGTCTTTCGGGATTTTTTTAATGAGCAGATCACGAACACTTCCACCAACGAGATAGGCGGAGTATCCAGCTTCTCGTAGTTTTTTTATGATCTGGGTGGCATCAGGATCGACTAACGTCGAATCGATGTCATGTTCGCTAGCGTGATAGGTTTTAGGAAGCACTGAACAAAAAAGCTCCTTGTTTGGAAATTCAATCGTGATTCTAGGGCTAAATAGTATGAAAGTCAACAACTAAGTTTATCGTTGTGCATCTTGCCAGTATTACTCTATGACTGAGCAAATAGGGCATTTTGCAGCATCATGTTTGACCGCCTTGCAATATTCTCGGGCAAAGTAGATGATTTGAAGATGAAGTTTTATCCAGCTTTTCCTCGGAAATAAAGCTTTTAAATCCCGTTCTGTTTCTACAACATTTTTTCCTGAACTAAGACCCCACCGCTTAGCGCAACGGTGAATGTGGGTGTCAACAGGAAATGCTGGTTCTTGAAAGGCTTGGGCCATCACAACCGAAGCCGTTTTATGTCCAACTCCAGGGAGCTTTTCAAGTTCAATAAAGCATCTCGGGACTTCCCCTCCATGCTTTTCAACCAGAATTTCAGATAGCTTTTGGATAGCTTTGGCTTTTGTTGGAGCCAAACCGCAGGGGCGAATAATTTCTTCAATTTGTTCGACGGGAATAACTTGCATCTTTTCCGGTGTACTTGCACAGGCGAAAAGTTTGGGCGTGATACTGTTGACTCGAAGATCGGTGCATTGCGCTGAAAGTAGAACTGCAATTAAAAGTGTGTAACTGCTGGTGTGTTGTAAGGGGATTTCTAATTCCGGATAAAGTTCATCAAGAATTTCTTGAATTTTTTTTGCTTTATCTTTTTTTCGCATCTTTCTTACTTTCCAATACAAAATTGGGAAAAGATGGATGACAAGATTGTTTCTGTGACATTGACTCCAATGATAATTCCGAGATCCTTTAACATTTGACGCATGTCAGAAGTGAGGAATTCGGGAGAAGTTCCTAAATGTAATCCTTGAATGACTTTACGACAAGAATCGATTGCTGCTGAGAGAGCTTCTTTATGGCGAAGTGTCGTAATGAGAATTTCTTCGCGGGTAGGAGGTCCTTTTTTCCAAACGACCGTGTCTATTTCCTTGTGCAGAAGTTCCAAGCCATTACGTTCCTTAGCAGATAAATGCACGGTATGAGGGAAATCAATGGATGTAATTTGAGAATCAGGAAGATCGGTTTTATTCCATATGGCGATGGTTTTTTCACGAGGAAGTAGTTCCATCAAATTAAGATCCTCAGAAGTAACTCCGACCGAGGCATCCAATACAAATAAGATGAGATCTGCTCCGAACATCGCTTCTTTAGAACGTCGAATCCCTTCACATTCAATAAGGTCGACAGCTTCACGAATCCCGGCTGTGTCAAGCAGCTTAAAATTTAAGCCATTTAGACGAAGATGATCTTCGACAATATCGCGAGTTGTACCCGGAATGTGGCTGACAATGGCGCGTTCTTTATCTAATAGAGCATTCATCAGCGAGGATTTGCCGACGTTTGGACAACCGACAAGGCAGAGTGCTATGCCATCATGTAAGATTTTGCCATTATGAAATGTATCTAAAAGTTTTTGCATGTCTTTGCAAATACTTTCAAGTTTTTCGCAAAGCTCTTCCATTGTTGTAAACTCAAGGCCTTCTTCAGGGAAATCAATCCAGGCTTCAAGTGTTGCGACAAGGGGAGTTAATTCTTTCTGAAAATAGGAGATTTTTCCTGAAAGTTTGCCCCTTAGTTGGTTTCCTGCCGCCTCTAGAGCTTTTTCATTTTTTGCACAAATAAGTTCTTGGATTGCCTCTGCTTGAGTCAAATCGACTTTGCCATTCATAAAGGCCTTAAAGGAAAATTCACCTGGACGAGCTGCTCGAATACCGGTCGAAAGCACAGCTTCTAAAACCTTTCGAGCCACAAGTGAGCCTCCGTGGCAATGAATTTCGACAGTGTTTTCTCCGGTAAACGAACGCTTTCCTAGCATCACAGCTAGTAGCACCTCGTCGATCGGCTCAAACATTAAGTTATGGAATGTGCCTAAATGGAGCGTGTGAGTCTTAAAGCTATGAACATTTCCAGAAAAAAGTTTTGCGGCTACATCTATTGCGTTTTTACCGGATATACGAATAATAGCAATGCCCCCTTCACCGGGAGGTGTCGCAATTGCAGCAATCGTTTCATTAGGTTGATAAGGATGATGAATGAATTCCATGCCATAAACTATAAGGGAAAAAGTGTTTATTGGCCACTATAAGTTACAAAAAGATAGCAGCCCCTGTAACTGGACATTCCGACGCCGAGCTGTCTAGGGTGCTAGCTTTATGAAAGCGTGCCGTTACCATTACTAGTTATTGAATTTTTAACTAACACCAAAAACTCTGGAGTTGGTATCACCTAGGTTGTTATAGGGAAGCTGGGCTTCTATACGACTAGCGCCTTAACCAGCTCGGCATCGGAATGTCCAGTTACAGCTTCTAAGCTGTTGTATATCTTCGCGATCATTAAGGGAAATGCTTTTAATTTATTTCCTTTTGGGATATTATTGCTCTCTAAGTAGGGGGAAAGTTAGAATGGACACGGTTTACGTGGCTCTCGGGGGTAACATTGGTGATGCAGCTTCAACAATTACTGATGCAGCAGAGGCAATTCAGGCGTTACCGCAAATCGAAGCTTTTAATATTTCTCGTTATTATTTAACAACTCCTGTCAGTCCAATACCTCAAAATCATTATGTTAATGCGGTCTGCAGTTTCAAAACTAAGCAAGGTTTGCTCCCTCTTTTTGCTGAATTGCAAAAAATCGAACAACATTTGGGTAAAGGTGTAAAACGTAAGGATGCTCCAAGGGTTATAGACCTTGACTTGCTCTTTTACGGTGTCGTCAATTTTAAGGGTGAAGACATGAGAGGGAGCGAACTTAGAGTTCCTCATAATGATTGGAAAGATCGTTTATTCGTTTTATTGCCTTTACTTGATTTAACGGATGAAATTACGATTACGACTTCTGATGGTGTCAAGAAAATTAATTTGAAAGAACATGTAAAAAATTTCCCTAATCCTCATCACGAAACAATTATTGTACTTAAAGAAAACTTTTATAGAGGTGGAGATGGCACGAAACGTACCAGTTAAAGACTTTTTTATCGGAGAAGGATGCCCCTTAGTCATTATTTCTGGCCCCTGTGTTATTGAGAGTGAAGAGCATTCCATTAAAGCAGCAGCTGAATTAAAAAAAATATTCACTGAAGTTGGAATCCCTCTAATTTTCAAAAGTAGTTACGATAAGGCCAACCGCTCATCTATCCATTCTTTTCGCGGGCCAGGTCTTCAAGAAGGGCTGCGCATTTTAGAGAAAATTAAACGAGAATTCGATTTGCCTGTCTTGACTGATGTCCACACCCCCGAAGATGCGAAATCTGCCGGTCAAGTATGTGATATTTTGCAAATACCTGCTTTTCTATGCCGTCAAACGGATTTGCTGATTGCTGCTGCTTTAACTGGTGTTGTTGTAAATGTCAAGAAAGGGCAGTTTATGGCCCCGTGGGACATGAAAAATGCCGTTGAAAAAATTCAAGAGCATGGAAATCCGAACATTATCCTGACCGATCGCGGTGCAACCTTTGGTTATAATAATCTTGTCAGTGACATGCGTGGAATTCCAATTATGCAAAGATGCGGCGTCCCTGTGTGCTTTGATGCAACGCACTCTGTGCAGTTACCAGGCGGTCAAGGGGCAGGTTCCGGAGGACAACGCGAATTTATCGAAATTTTAGCAAAAGCTTCTATTGCCGCTGGAGCAGACTGTCTTTTCATGGAAACGCATCCTGATCCGGCTAATGCAAAAAGCGATAAGGATAGCGTCATTGCTTTTAAAGAACTTCCCTCCTTATTAAGAAAGCTTAAGCGTCTCTATGAAGTAGTCCATGAGTAAACTTCAACTGCCCCGGCAGAGATCCTATTATTTTTTACGCACAGCTCTATTTTTGTTGCTGCTTCTCGTTGGACTGACAGCTGGCATGAGTATAACAGTGTTTAGGACTGATAAAAAAGATTTTGCTGCTTACCATGAACTGATGCTGGAGGCAAATCCCATGCACGGAGATAAATCAGCAAAACCTTCTTACAATGCATCCCAGCAACAACACCAAATTCGCAAAGATATTTTTTTTCAGAAGGATTTAGTAAGACAACATCTTTATTTGACCAGCCGTGATATCAATCTCGTTCTAGACCAACGTGGGGGAACGACCGATCTGACCGAAGAGCTTGAAGATGTGCAATGCTTGCTACAGCAAGAGTGCTTTTACAGAGATAACGAGGGGCTTCTTCTTGTTAAAAAACTTCCCCATGCAACACCCTGGCAAAAAATTTATCGGGCTAAAGCAGAACATGCGAGCTTTTCTTATGGGGACAAATCATTTAAAGCCGAAAAAATCTCCTTAGTCGATTTTGAAGCTCCCGGCCATAAACTCTCTACCGAAGTAGAAGATTCTAATTCTTCTCTGACGATTGAAGCCTCTACTGCTGACTACAATGGGACATCCCTTGTCTTAAAAGGCTCGGTGCGTTTGACGCATTCTCAAGGCTCAATGGCTGCTGACGAAGTTGTTATCGAAGAGGTCATTCGAAAAGAACCGGGGATTAAAGCAGCGTCACCCTCATCCAGAAATGCGATTGTTTATTTAAAGGGCGCTATCCAGGTTAACCATACGGAACTTGGGACTTTGATCAATAATCGTGAAGTAAGGGTTTATCTTTCTGAAAGCAAAGGGAAGCGAGAAATACGTTGTGTTGAAGGAGATGGCTATACGTATTTAAATCATATTGAAGTGGGCAAGCATCAATCCCACCAATTGGTCTGTGAAGGAAAAACAGTGGTTGACCATGAAAAAGGGATTGTTACATTCGATAGCTTAATAAAACCTGGTCCAAAAGTAAACGACAGTAAGCAAGTTTTTTTCTATGATTCTCTAGGGCAAGCTCAAGCCGATAAAATTACTGTCTACTATCAAAAAACTGTGGAAGGAATGACTGCAACCAAGGTACTTCTCGAAGGAAATGTCTATCTTGTTGATCATAAAGATTTAGATGAAAAGAATGAGGGGAAGCAAGAGCCCTTGCATTATGCCTTAGCAGATGTTGTGGAATATACACCCCATACCCGCGAAATTTTGCTTAGCGCCAATGCTGGCCGTCGTGTGTTGTTTTATGATAAGATCAATAAACTACAGGTAAGTTCCACAGTTTTGAAGGTATTTAGAGATAAAACTTCTCAAAAGGAATCAATCAAAGGTCTAGGCGATGTAAGATTTCACTTTTTGGAAAGTGAGTTTGAACAGCTTCAAAAGCGAGTTAATTTAAATATATAAGAATGAATGCAGCGATGGAAAATTCTCTTTGTCTAGATGTAAAAGAACTTAAAAAATCCTATGGCCAGCACAATGTTGTCAACGGGCTTTCCTTCCATATTAATCAGGGGGAAATTGTAGGGCTTCTGGGTCCGAACGGGGCAGGTAAAACGACCGCATTCTATATGACGATTGGTCTTATTCGACCTGATGGTGGAAAGGTCTATTTTAATGGAACGGATGTGACCTTTATGCCTATTCATTTACGTGCACAAATGGGTATGGGATATCTGGCTCAAGAACCTTCAGTCTTTCGTTCTCTGACAGTTGAACAAAATATACTTTGCATCCTTGAAAACTTAAACCTTTCAAGAGCCGAACGTTATCGGCGTCTTGAAGAGCTTTTGAATGAGTTGAACTTGACTCCTTTAGCAAAAAAAAAGGCCTCTATGCTTTCCGGAGGAGAAAGACGTCGTTTGGAAATTACACGGGCCCTTGTCACAAATCCTACCTTTTTGCTGCTCGATGAACCTTTTGCAAATATTGATCCGATTTCTGTTCAAGAATTGAAACTATTGATTACGATGCTTGCAAAGAAAAACATCAGCATTCTTATTACCGACCACAATGCACGCGAAATTTTTAGCGTTGTCAATCGCAGTTATTTAATCTGTGAAGGGAAAGCATTGCTTTCCGGCACTCCAGAGGAACTCGTCAACAATGAAGTGGCGCGGCATTCTTACTTTGGACAAAATTTTCAGATTTAGATGACCCAATTTCCCAGTTTCAAATTTTCGGGAAATCTTTCGATCCAATTTAAATCAGTATTATTGAGTAAGGCGTTTTAAGTCATTGCTATTCAATGGTGTTTTGTGTATTATTTAGTGATTGATTACGTAAATAAATCACAAAAATAATGGGGTAAAAAATGAGTGTATCTACAAGGCATGAATTAGACGGGCAAAAAATATATGAGGTACGAGAGGCGACTCAAGAAGAGGAACAAGATTTTGTTGATAGAGAGGAGACATCTTTTTTTTCAAACAGAGTTGAAATTGATTTTTCTGCTATCACTGATTGCTTTTCGAATTGTTGGGGGGGAAATTTAGAGGCGCAATTCGAAGAAGATGATATTGAGACAAATTTTATTGAGCTGGCAGCAAAAAAATGGTGGAATCCCAAACCGTTTGGCGAGAGTAATCATGGAGATAATGAATGGGTAAGAACGGGTCATGTTGTTTTAGGTGCTGGTTTGTCAGTATTAAATTCTGTCGCTAAAGTTTTTTTTACAGTCATTTCATTTGTACCTTTTAGTAGTAGTGATTTTGTTAAGGACATCATAGATATTGATGGATGGGCCAATGAAGGTTTTCGAGCCAATTTGAGTGCGCAAAAAATCTTGCCATCCTTTTTCACTGCTTTAGCTGTTACTGTAAATCCTTTTGCAGAAATGAAAAGGTATCCGGATAAAATAAATTGTATAGGAGACAGCATTTTTCAAGATGCTGTTAGGAATGCTCGCGTAGGAATGGCATTTGTTGAGGGGAGAATGCAATACACTCAGGAAAATGGTATAGAAGAACTAATTGAACGAAATGTAGTTTCACGTTTTAAATTTCTTTCAGCAACTGTTGTTCTTGTAGTGGAAAAGATTATATATCTTGCAATTGGAGTGATATTAACAGGTTGTGCTACCCTCACTTTATATCGAGATGAAGATCTAAATAACTTAGCGAGAAAGTATTTGGGGGATCTTGACGTTATTGATACTATATGTGTAGGTTTGCGCGCGGTGCTTTATCCTTGGCAAAATCTTGGCCAAGATACTGATTTATCTTATTATCGTGATCCTTATACTGCCTAGATATAAGGTGCTAAAGATATCTTTATTCTCACTTGAGCATAAAAGCAGAAAGGCCGCATTATTGCGGCCTTTCTGCTTTTATATCCAGGAAATTATTTAAGCGATACTGTAAAGTGGTCTCGACAAGTCAGTACGAAGCAGAGCGGAGACAAGTCCTTACAGTTTGGTACATCTTTTCTTAACAACTCTTCAGTCCTGTTTCCAGGCTGTAGGCCTGTGACATTTCGTCTTAGGGATGCATTCTTGTGGAATAGCAGCTATGCGCGTTATAATAAGCTGACCTGAACTCCCACAGGCCTTCAGCCTGGAAAACAGGGTCAAAAAAGATGTGTCCAATTGTAAGGAATTGCACTCTAAATGCATCTTCAGTCCAACCTAACTTCTACCCTTTAGCTTTGGCTTCGATAAAAGCATGCGAAACTTCTTCTTGTGATGCTGATTCGGAATCTTGATTTTCATCAGGCGATACAAGGTCATTGAACTGATGCCCTAATGATTTGGCAGCGATAATCCATCCAACAATGACAACAAGCAATATTGTCGCGACATAAGGGCTGCTATCGCTCAAGCGATAGAAAAACATGAGCAGTCCCGTATGGATTAAAGAGCTTCCAGATTTTCCTAATCTCGATCCTACTCCATCAATCGCAGCTTTTCCCTTAAGTTTGACTTCGTGTTCCAGAGGAATGAACGCCATTTCCTTAGTGGCATCGAAAACAGAGTATTTCGCTGCTTTACTAAAGCAGTTCTGTGCAAATCCGATGTAAGCGGCTAGGATTAAGGGTGAAAACCCAATGAATGAAGTCGCTATAGGTCCAAGCGATTCCTTGAAAAAGAGGAAAGAAAAGAAAGCCGTCGATGTGACCATCATTGTGATAGGAGTAATGAGAGCAGTGAATGTCCAGCCAAAACGGTAAATAATTTTTGACATGAAGAATGCAGTGATCGTTGAAACGATACCCTGGCACAAAGTCAGGTAGCTCATGAACTTCATGAAGTCAGCCTTGGCCGGATAAAGTTGCTTAAGCAGGTCCTTCCATACAATTTCGACAAGGTTGATGGAAAGGTTATAGCTGACAACAAGAACTGCAATACAAAGCAGATACTTTGAATTTTTCAGGTAGCTAAAGCTCTCTCGTAAAGATTGCTTTTTTTTCTTTTTAGTTGCTGTAGCCAGATTTTTAATCTTGTGGAACTCATCAAACTCTGGATCGATTAGGACATTTTTATTGATCCAACGGAAAAGAACGATAACTGTAAGGCCGCAAAGGATAATGAGCCCCATGATCCATCCAAGTTTTTGCTCCCAAACAGCTTCTTCCATTGCTGCGCTGCCAACAAGAATAGTCTGTTCCAACCCAAAGGTCATGTCAGAGGAGATGAAGATGATGGCGCTTAAGCCTGCAAGGGCTGCAGCAATGTTGGAGCCGATGCTAAAGATACTATAAAAACGACGAGATTCATGTACGCGCGTCACTTCGTTGGCAAAACCCCAAAAGATGACTTGCATGATCATAACGCTCCAAAGCTCTGCCATGACGTAAAATAGAGTAAAACTCCAATTTTCAATTAATGTAAGGGGCCATTTAATACTTGGATAAAGAGAGGAAAGCCAATTTACAGTTTCATGAGGGTGTATAGAGTCTCTTAGTGGATAAAGCACATAGGCAAAAAGGGCATAGAAACCAAGAAAGAAAGAGATCATGATATAGAAAACGCGTTCTTGGCTATAGTGGTTAGAGAGTTTGGTGAAGATTACTGTAAAAAGGATCGCCATCGGCAGCAAAATCATTTTGATAAACGGAATGATTTCAGCACCAGAACTCGTAATGACAATAGAATCCTTGAGGTTGCGCAGGATGCTATAATTAAAGCAAATCAGAATCATGATGAAGAGCATTGGTAAAAACTTCTTGAGCTCATATCGATGAATGGGCCAGCAATAGGAACGAATGGTGCTGAAACCGGCATCAGAGTCTAAAGAGGTAGACATTTAATAGCCTTTGTAAAAGGGTATAATAAACCAAATTTTAAACACTAGCACCTTCCTCTCGAAGTTCATGAAGAGGTTCTGGGCTCTGAGACTTCTGTGATGCTGCTGCCACAGGATCTTCTGTAAGTTGTAAAAAATTAGATCCAACAATGCGGACTGCTGCTATCCAAAAGCCAATGATGACAAGTAGCAGGATGGCGACGTACGGTGCGCTGTAGGTGAAACTTGCAAGCGAAAGCAAAAGAGCTTGGTGGATTAAGGAGCCTCCGGTCTTGCCCAGTCGTGAGCAAACGCCATCAATAGCAGCTTTACCCTTAAGTTTACATTCCGGACTTAAGGGCACAAAAGCCATTTCCTTGGTGGCATCAAAAACGCTGTATTTTGCAGCGCGGCATAAAACGTTTTGTGAAGTTCCCGCAAAAACGACCATCGCCAAGGGAGTTAAGCCCATGAGGAGAAAAGAAGGATCAGGGGAGAAGGATTTCATAAAAAAGAAGCCGAAAAAAGCAACGCTTGTAAGCATAAGAATCATCGGAGTGAGCATCGCAGTAAAGGTCCAACCAAAGATCCGAATGGCATTTCCTGAAATGAAAAGAGCTGAGATCGTGGCAAAAATTGCAATGACTGTCGAAACTTGGTTCATATAAACATTGTATTCACTGGGATTGTTATAGAGCTCATGAACTTCAAATTTCCAAATGACTTCAGTTAAGTTGATCACAACGTTATAGGAGATGACAATGATGGCAAGAAAGATGAGGTAGCGGGAGTTTAAAAGGTACTTAAAAGCTTCGCGCATGGATAATCGGCCCTGAATACGCCCTTCAGCTGTGGCTTCAGACGGGTCGTAGTAAACTGGATCATTTAAGACGTTTTTATCCATCCAACGCAACAAGAACATCACTGCAATTCCGGCAATAATGACCAAGGAGACGAGGAATAGCATACTTTGTTCCCATTTATTTTGTCCGTAGAGAATATCAGGGTTGTAGCTTAGGCTGCTTAAGTACACGGAGGCTTGGCCTGCTAGAATTCCCGATAAGTTGGCTCCGACACCAAACAGACCATAAAATCGTTTTGCTTCATTCATGCGTGTAATTTGATTGGCAAAACCCCAGATCAAGACAAAAAAGATGATATTGCTCCAAAGTTCTGACATCACGTAAAAGCTTGTAAAAATCCAATTTTGAAACATCAATATTGGCCACTTAAAGCCTTCGGGCAGATAGTGTTGGAGTATTGAAACGATTGTTGTTGGCTCTAGACTTTCTCGATAAGGATACATTAGAGTGACAAACAGTAGAAAATAGCCGAGAAAGAGAGAGAGCAGAATGTAGGTGACGGTTTGTCTGGAAAATTTATTTGAGAGTCTGGTAAAGAGAAAGGTCATTAAGAGAGTGCCGGGAAACATTGCCCATACCTTGAGGAAGGGGATGACTTCTGCTCCGGATTCAGGCGCATACATGACAAGAGTGTCTTTCATGGTGCGTAGGACATTATAATCGAACGAAATGAGAAAGAAAATAAGGAGCATTGGGATAAGCTTTTTAAGCTCATATCTATGGATCGGCCATAAGTAGAGCCGCAAACCACTGAATTCCTGTTGACCTGTATGAATGGCTGTCATGAATTACCTTCTAAAGGGTCAAGTTAAAGAGTTCTTCTCGCATTTTAAGTTGATATAAGTGGATAATAACAGTGTCTATGGTAGATTTTGCTTCCAGTTTACCATAATGCGCATATAAAGGCAACCCCTATTTGATGGGGAAAGTATTTAAAAAGCCCACGCCCTGTAAGAAGAGGTTGGCGGTGAGAAGCGGATTAAGAGCTTTATTCAACGCAAAGGCGAAAAGACACAAAGACACAAAGACGCAAATATTCTTTGATTATTTTTTTTAAATCAAATTCAATTTTTCACGAAGCTTGGTCATTATTTCTTCTTGTTGCTCTCATGTTCTACTTCTTTGCGCCTTTGTGTCTTTGCGTCTCTGCGAGGCTGTGAAAAAATTGGAAAGATGCTTCAGTTGGCTGAAAAGTTGCATCTGACGCACTTCTCTTCTCGGTCGTAGCTATAGCTACGACGTCGTCAAGAATTACATCAGCTGCAACTTT
>JACCRY010000104.1 GCA_013813265.1 Parachlamydiaceae bacterium | reverse complement strand
AAAGTTGCAGCTGATGTAATTCTTGACGACGTCGTAGCTATAGCTACGACCGAGAAGAGAAGTGCGTCAGATGCAACTTTTCAGCCAACTGAAGCATCTTTCCAATTTTTTCACAGCCTCGCAGCAGACTACAGCATTATTTCCTAGGGCAAGCATTTCTTACATTGATGTCTGCTGCGAGACGCAGCAGACAACATTTATTTTATTTATGGGTTCCTTGACCCGCCTGCTCACGCCAACAGCTGATCACGTGGTAGAAATCTTCAAGAATGGCTTTAAATTCGCGGTAGTCCACACGCGTGCTGACAACACGCGATAATGTCATAAGCTGGCCATCATAGGTAAGGCCTAATGTAGCGCCCAACGTTTCCTTGCCAAAAAGATTTCCCGTCATCATGAGATTCAAAAACTCATCTTCTTTATCTTTTGGGTAAGGACCGATAAGGGATGTAAGGCTGAATCCCTGCGGCTGAATAGCCGAGATGGTAATAGAAAGTTCTTCATCTAGTGGATATTCATAGACCCCTGGAGATGAAGCCTCCAGGGGTGTATCAAATTCAAGTTCTTTAGAGAGTTGACGTATAAAAGTATCGAGCATAAAACCCCTTGTTTAGTGCTATTAACTATGGCCACCTGCAAACGATTTAAATGCATTAAGTAGAGCACTTATCATATTTTTCAAAAGATCTAAAGCATCTGAAACTCTTTTACCTGCTTCGCTACCTTCTGAGCTATATTTATCGACCATTTTTTGGAGTTGTTGCTCGACGTTTTCCATAATCTTTTGACTTGCGTCAATGTCACCTACTGCCAAACTTTCCCAAGCCCTAACGATACCGCCAGCAACGTCTTTAAATGCTGATGAAGCAGCACCACCTAATGCGTTAAAGGTTGCGGCTTTTTGAGCGGCAGTGCCGGCTGCTTGCGCGGATTTTGTCATAGACCCCATTGCAGCACCAGCCCCAATGCATGAAGCAACGCAAGCGCATGCAGCCAAAACCGCTTGAAGAATATGGCTCGTCGCCTGTGTCTCTGCTTTTTTTAAAATATTCTCTGCCATAACTTTTGCCATATCTTTGAGCATGGCTTCAGTTTCGACCCACATTTCTGACATCAATTTTTCCATTCCAGATTGTTGTTTTGCATACTCTTGAAGCAATTCAGAGAGAGCAACCATGACGAGTCCGCCCAGAAAGGCGCATGCTACTTGAGGTGGAATGGGTGGACCTTTCCCACCTGTTTGCTTAGTTTTATCAACTTCTGAGCTTCCTTCCGCATCGTCTCCAGATTCTACACCCTCTCTAATAACTTTGATTAGTATACTTATTGGACTATTTTCATCTAATCCAAGGCCCCCAAACATTTCTATCGCGATCGTCACAAGAACTTCGTCTGCCGCGGCTAGTTTTGGAAAGGTGATATCGATTTCTAATTTTCCGTCAAAATTAGGTCCAAGCATGATTTTTAAGGTTGCTTGACTTATAGCCCCATCAGGAGGAGGAGCGCCATCGACTTGCTTTCCCCCAAACATCGATAAAAGAAGAGTGAAGTTTTCACCTGTAATTAACCCTCCTCCCTGGCCGTCTTGAGTCCCGGTAGGAGCCGGAGCACCATCTACATGTACAGTAACATTATTAGGTATACCCATAAATTTCTCCTTTTTTATTAGAGATTTTCAACACCCTATGCAGCCACATGGATTCCAGTGTTGCTGTTTAACTCATCGGCACTGACTGATAGCCCATTTTGAAAATTTACAGCTAGGGCTTTAAGTCCTTTTAGGTTACCAACAAGTTCTGAATTCGTCGTTCCTGTGGTTTCAATCATTGAGCTTAAGGCATCGAAAAAACCTTCTCCATTTCCTTGTTCTAAAGCAATGGAAGCTTGCTTCAAATAAACATTTAAATTCGCTGTTTTTTCATCGGCAATCTCACCTGTTTCCAAGCGGTTTGTAATAAGATTCGAAGCGACTTTTATTCCCTCCAAAAGAGAGCTTTCCTGCGATTTTATTAAGGCGCCGGTTGTTGTTAGGCCTGACCCTGAAGCACTGGCAAAGATCAGAGAAAGACACAACATCGTTGCAAAAAGTGCTGTAGTGTCAGATAATACATTCTCCTTAACATCAGCAGCTTGCATAAGCGTCTTTGAGACATTGGAAAGAATCTTTGAGTTTGTAAGCAAGGTTGCAAGAAGGGAATAGCCGAAATTTCTTTCTGAGACAATTTCAGGTGTTGGGTCTGTTGAAGTTTGTTTGGAGACCTCTGCATGATCATGAGCTAAAGAGGCCGTTAAAAATAGTGTTGTTAGGAGTGCAGTGGCAAACTGACTTATAAGTGCAGAAGTTCCTGCAGGATTTTTTTCTCCCGCAGCTAGGATCATGGCGTCTGAAAAGGAGTCAATTATTTTAGAAAAGCCATCTCCAACAAGACCAAGGCTGCTCTCACTACTTAAAATTCCAGTTGTGGCTAGAGAGAGAGCGAAGAGCAAAGAAGCACTCCCGGGCTGACTTAACGAGAGCGCTTCAGCTGTAAGGGCTGTGGATTGGAGGATTGATCCAAAAAGCAACAGTTCATTACCCCCGTATAGTCGATCAAAGTTGTCAGCCAAGCCATTTAATTTATCGGCAGTATTCGATAAAATAATGCGGGCAGCTTTTTCAGTAGAAGGATTCTGCAGCATTCCTATTGCAGTGTTGATTTCTTCCATTAGAGAAGAAAAGGAGGCTCCATATCCGGCCAAAGCGTCGAAATTTGAATTGTTGGGTCCAACCACCTCCAAAAATGATTGGAGCTGGTCTACAAGAACTTTGCCATCTTGTGCGCTGCTCGCGAGAGCCAAATAAGGAAGTAATAGATTCGCTTCGGCCCGTATACCGGCCAAACTTTCAGGATCTATTTGCCGTCCAGAAGTGTCAAACAATGTCATGAGCATGGCAAAAGTTTGTAAACTGTTGCTAAGAAGGAGAAAGTCTGGATTCTGCTGATCTTTTGGTAAAAGGAGCATTGCAGTGAATAGTTCACGAAAATCCTTCGGCATTAGATTAAGCAGGTCATTTAATGCAGAATGCCAACTTTCATCAGTCTGAGAAGCAGAGGAGCCCGCCATACGCACATTGATCAAAGGAGCTAGAACAGGTCTGTTTGGATTCGCAGGGGGCGAGCCGGATTTATTGTCACGGTCCAGCACAATAAAGGAAATGCCTGCTTCCAGAGTGTCGATCGCTACTTTCATTCCGGCTTTAGCGACTTCTGCAGATGCAGTTGATTGCATTTCAAAAGAACTGAGTTGTTGGGGAGCGCCCACACTGTCTCCCATTTTAGTCATATAGCACCTATCATTTTACGATCTATTTGTATTATGAATGATCTTATGCTCCTCCCCCCAATGATTGTTTAATTGCGTCGCATAAAGCTCCGGCTTGCTGTTTGAGTCTTTCATGGTTAGGAGAATTTCCAGCAACCTCAATCGATTTTGCAAGCATGATCAAAGCAACATCAGGTTTTTGGAGTTCCAGATAGCAGTCACCCGAGTGAAACCAAGGCAAAGGGTTTTCAGAATCGATCGTAGTCGACATCAGATAAAAGCCTGCAGCTTCTTCATAGTTTTTAAGCTTGTGCAAGCTTGCAGCATAGGCAAATGAAAACCGAGGATCCTTGGGATTCAAACGGACTAGGTAGTAAAAGAGTTTACTGGCATCTTGAAATTTACCCGCAGTATAAAGTTCGGACGCATGGCTATAGATCAACTCGACTAAAGGGGGAGGAAAGTGGATCGCCTCCATAATTGTCATCCCCTTTTCAATGATATCCGTAAAAACAGACTTAAGTTGATCTTTTGCCTTTGGAGGATAGTTACCTCCAACTTTTTCAACTTGTTTGTCGATCACTTCTTCCTGAGGTGTCTTCGCCATAAAAACTCCTTTTTTGTTCACTTATCCTTGAAATATACGTCCTATTGTTTGAGAAGCGTCATTGAACATTTTTTGTTGGCTCTCTCCGATGCCTTTTATGTCTGAACCGGCAGCTGACACCATATCCATCAATTTTTTGACTAAATCTTTCATGAGTTTGACAAACTGTTCAATCATCACCATCGCAGCGTCCATTGCAGCTCTTATGCGAGCAATCTGTGCTTGTATGATATTGTTTTTAATGGCAGGGACGGCTTCAGTGACTGCTTTAATAACCTCCATACCAGTCGTAACTTTTTCTATATTTGCAAACATTGTATCAGCGGCTGCTTTAGAACTATCGACGGCCAATTTTAAGTTCGACTTTGCATAATTCAGGGCATCTTTTTGTAAATCTAACGCTTCTTTAGCCATATTTATACCTGCGGTTGCATCATCTGAAGGGTTAGGTCCTGCAGCTTTTGTTAAATCATCCACGTGGTTAGAAGCTTCTTTTACAGCTTTCTCAGTAACTTTTACAATCTTCTCAAGTTTGCCTACTTCATCTAGATTTTTGATTGTTGCTTTGCAAGTATCAATGAAAGTTTTGAGGAATTTTTCAACGGCTTTCAAAGCTGTTTCGACACTCTTACCAATATTTGTTGGAGCTGTTGTCCCAACAGCTGAGCAAACCCATTGTATTACCGCCGCTAAGCCTTTCATAAAATTCGTTATTATAAACCGTATAGCTGTTACGATGGCTTTAACGACCTCTGCAATAAACTTTCCTATTTGTGCCATCATAGCAACTAATGAGGCACCGGCTGTGACTATAATCATGACAACCATGACCACTACTTGGAAAACAATTTGTAGAACCATGGCCGCCATCTCAGCGTCTTTTTTAGGAACTCCAACTGCCATTAAGGTTTGCTTAATGATAGCTGAATCCCCAATCATTAAATCACAGACAAGAAGTGTCGGGCACATTAGGACCATCATGACCAGGACAAGTACCGTCATAGCACGCGCAAACGCTTCACCTCCAGGGCCTCCGATAGCTTTACCGATGTCAGCGAGGGTTTTTCCAAGGTCATCGATAAAATTCATTTCCATAAAAGCTTTAAACATCTCTTTACCTTTTGAGACAGAAACGGCTACTTGAGTAAGGGAAGCCACCATGAGGGTCATTGCAATCATCAAGCCGACAGGGCCTAAAAACATGACTAAGATAAGCATGATGATCCATTGGAAAATAGCCTTTAAGGGGCCGAGGGACTCGGCTTTTTTTTGTTTATCAATGACTTCCTTAAGATCTGCTGCTTGTTGTCTAAGCTGGCCGAGTTTTTCATCATTTTGGACTTTATTTGCTATATCTGCCATATTGGCGTCAGTTATAGAAAGCTCATAGAGCATTTCTTGCATCCCTTGGAGGGCAAGGCTTACAGTCTTCATGTATTCTTTGAGCAAAATCGC
Source organism: Parachlamydiaceae bacterium (assembly GCA_013813265.1). Classification (GTDB taxonomy): domain Bacteria; phylum Chlamydiota; class Chlamydiia; order Chlamydiales; family Parachlamydiaceae; genus JACCRY01. The sequence continues at coordinate 8,825 of JACCRY010000104.1, read as the reverse complement.
TTGAGGGCCCCCTTTTCCACTAGCCGCCAACAACTCAACTGCTTTTTTTCCGGTATCAAGCCATTCCTTTGCTTGGTTTATCCCTATTTGAACAGATATTATTTTCGGGTTATTGGCATTTTCAGCCGCTGCAGTTAAAATTTTACTGTTAGGTACCCAAGTCTTGGGAACGCCATACATACGTCCAACTTTTTGAATACCAGCAGCCATAGCTTTGTCGAAAATTGCTTTGAGATCCGCTGGTAAAGCCTCAGCCGCGGAACTTGAAAGAAGAGCTGCTTTTAGTATAGCTTGTTGCTCTGGAGTCAAATTGGAGTTTTCTATCTGCCTATTAAATTCGGTATTAAATGTGCCATTAAGAATGGCATTGTAACCTGCTGCATTTGGTTTAGGGGAGTAATTCGTAGGGAATCCATAATCTTTTTGCATGCCTTGGGTTACTTGTGCTGTGAATTCTTTAAGCATAGGCAAAAGGGTCGCTTTATTAGGCGTTTCAGAATCTGGAATGAAAAGTAGAGTACGCATTTCATTAAATTGAGCTTTTGTAATTTTACCATCCAGTAATTGTTTTTCAAGTGAGCCTATAACTTTAGCGCTAAACTCACTTCCTAATTTTGCTTCGTAGCCTGCAGTGTCGGGATCGGTTAACCATTCTTTTGGGACACCTGTCAAATCTTGTGTTTTTAAGGTTGCAGCTGCTTCAGCATTTTTAAGTGCTGCTTGTAAAACAGGGGAGAGGTTTGTGGCAGAGCCAGGCACATTATGCGCAAAGTAAAGTGCTTTTTTGTCACTGTCGGAGAGGCCCATAGATTCGACTGCTTCTTGGAAATGCCATTCTGATAGAGCGTTTATAGCGGCATCTTCCACGGCAATAAGTGTTTCACTCGGTCCATGGCCGGCTTTTGCGTCTGTTTTTTCTCGAACTGATGTAGCGACTGCAGCAAGTTCTTTAGATATTCCTGGAGCGTCTGGGTGAAGTGCTGCAAAGCGAACCTTTAAGGCCCCTTTCTTCGCATCTCCGCCTCCAATCTTTTTGAGGGTTTCTTCACCCACAGCCGCTATTTCCGCATCAAAATCATCAGGATAAGTATCTTCTGTCATCGTAGGAAAATTGTCGAAAAATGCTAGAATTTGGTCAGGAAAGTTTTTTATCATATTGGAAGCGGAGTCCAAGCCTCCAGGAGTGGAATCCCCAGGCATAGGGAGTATAGGACGACCCGTACTGGTTGAGTAAACGACTCCATTTACAGTTACAGTTAAACCTGGGCTTACGCTTGTAGTGTCTCTAATAGGAGACGTCTTGGCTCCTAGCTCAACATTTGTCAATCCCTCTTGGAATGTCCGAAGATTTGTAGTAAAGTCTCCAAAATTTAAATTGCTCATATCGCCCATAATGTTCTCCTATGGTGTATCCGGCTTTGCAATATCCGCTTTTAGGCTTTCAATGGTCATGAGTGCTCGATCTTTCAACTGGCTATATTCTGGTTTTGTACCGGAGCGTTTGACAGCCATTTCGAGAGCGATCAAAGCCGAAATTTTGTCTCCTAATTGGACATAGCAATCCGAAGCATGGTAATGCGGAATAGGATTATTCGGATCAATCATTCCGCATGTTGTATAAACTTCTGCTGCAGTGGCATATTCTTTTGACATATGGAAGCAAGCAGCAAATCCCAGTGAATATTTGGGTTCAGCGCCATTCAGCATGATCAAAAGGCGGAAAAGCTGGCTTGCCTCTTTATATTTTCCTGTATTATAAAGACGGTAAGCTTGGGCATAAATCCCTTCAATCATTTTGTCGTCAAGTCCCATCGCATCACGAGGGGAAACCCCTCCACCAGCGATTTTAGAGCCCAGCGCCTCAAGCTTTTTGGCTTGATCTGGTTCCAAGCCCTCGCCCATTTGCTCGACAACTTTTTTGATGTCTTCTCGTCCGCCCTTCATGATGATCTCCTCTTAAATGAGTGCTGCTTTTAATTCTTAATGCAAAATATAGGCCAATTCTATTTTTGAATTGCTTGGTTGATGGAGTTAAGTTGTTGTAAAAGTGAAGTCAACATGTTGGACTGCTGATTAACAGCATCCTGTGTTTGGTTAATATTCGTTTGTAATGCTTTTGCGGTGTCTGCAATGATGTTGTTATTTGAGCGGTCTGCTTCGATGTAGGTGGAATTTGTTTGGTTAAGTGATTGCCTATCTGTACTGCGATCTTTGTCTGTTCCATCTACATAAGCATCTCCGTTCAACTGGCTGAAAGTATGCACGCCATTCATTCTGGCTGTATAAGCTTTTTGCCACTCAGTTAAAAATGTCAACCTATTCGCTTGCTGAACAGCTACACTTTGGAGACTTTCAATTGTTTTTGTCAGAAGGGTAAGAATTCTGTTTAGCGTCAATGTTAAAAGATACTTACCTGGGTGTAACGAGGTACGATCTTCAATAAAAGCCCCGGGGGCGCCCACTTTAGGATATAAACTTTGTCCATACTCTTCGACGTGAAGTGGTTGACCAGGGTTAGCTGCCTGGTATGGTGTATCTGGGAATTTGCGTTGATTAGGCAGAGTTGGGTGATCTGCGGGATACAGGGTTAAGGGATTCCCTTTATGATCTGGTAAATTAATTGGTGCTGGTGCGGCCATATAAACCTCCAATAATTATGTTGTATTGCCCTCATATGAGGACAATACAAGTAAATAGCCATTTATCCGCTAAGTTTTCTAGAAATGGAAAGCATCGCCTGGTTAAGGGCTGACATGACAGAGGAAGCGGATTGATAATATTGCTCAAAAATAAACATATAACGTCGTACTGCAGAGTTTTGTGCGGAGTTAGAGGACTGGGCGGCTGTAATAGCGTTTGTAATGTGTGATTGTAGACCTCCAGCTTTAATAACGGCACTAGAGCCCTTTACATTATAACTGTCTAAAACCCATGCTCTAACAGAAGTAAAAGAACCTGAGGGGAGTTCAGCATACACAATACGAAGTTTTGCAAGTAAAGTGGTAGCGTCAATTTCACCAGCTCTAGTTAGTGGTGTAATACCGGATAATGTTTTAATAAGTCCTGAAATTGTTGCCTTAGATACAGCAAGTTGTGTTTTAAATTCATTATAGCCAGAGACTGTGGCTCTATGGGCAGCAAGTTGGGCAGCAATTTGGGCTGCTGTTGCACCTACTGCAGGTACTGGAGTTGCTAAAAACTCTGCAGAAGTTGTCGCTAAGATCGGAGTTGCTGTCAGAGCTCCAGGAAGAGTAATTGCAAAATAGGGGTCAATTGGTTTTCCGTAAAAAGCACTTCCGAGTATATTATAGGCTCTTATGTAATCATCGCGATTGTTTCTTGTTACATAGACTGTATCTGTAGTTTTTACAGCTGCGTTAGTTGATAAAATTGTCGTTGGAAGATCATTAAAAACCGCTGGACTACCCCCAATATAAGTAAAAGTTGTATTACCATTGCCATCTGCGGTTATCGCACCCACCCCTCCGGTTAATCCCATTCTGGTTGTCAAAGTTGAATAGGAAGTTGGATAACGAATATATGTGTACTGTGTATTAGATGCTGTAAAATTAAAAGGAAGTCCACTTTGTATGCCCACGCCAATCTGATTATGTAATCCCTGCACATCAGTTAAAACGACTAATGCACTTTGGGTTGCTGAAAGGGCTGTTTCAAGCTTATTTAAGGCTTGAGCCATAACTTCATTACCAATACGTATATAGACAAGTTGAACAAGGCCTGCGAGGCCATGCGCACTTAATAGTCCAGATACGGATGTAATGACTGTTGTAGGTCCTGCACTTGGTATAATGTAACTCATATATTAATCCTTTTTTAGGATCAGTTAAATTCTAGTTTTTCCGAAACGAGTTATTTTGTAACTCTTTCCTCTAATTTAATATCCTATTCTTAGTATATTAAAAAAATGATTATTAATCAATAGGCACCTCTTTTTAAGCTGCAATATCAATATATCCTTTTTTCTTTCCAAATTGTGGGGCAAAAATACTAGAAGCTGACAAAAATAGTTGCGTTCCTGGATCGTTTAGGCGCGCAGCGAGTAGGAAGAGTTCAATAGTGGGTTTAATTGTATCCCTAAAATTTTCTGACACTGCAACTCCGTATGAAGCTGCATCTGTTTCTCGAAGATTTTCGTAAGCAGTTATTAAAAGGTTTAGTGCGGAACCGGGTCTGCGGATTTCATCACTAACAAGTTCATTGGATGGTGCAGGTCCCACAATTGCTAACGCAAGTTGCTTTGCCAAATCTTCAGCTACTGCAGGATTGGCACTTGGACCAATAAATTTAATGATTTCCGTAGTGAGCTTTTCTGCAAGTTGGTCTCGATCTAAGAAATCTCCAGGAATAGGGCTTGTCAAGGGATTATTACCTGTAATGGCAACTGCACTTTGAGCAGCAAGAAGGTCTGAATTGGCAATTCCCTGCGCTTTTAGATTTGCTGCTAAAGCTTCTCTGAATTGAAAGTCTGACTTAAGATTTAGAGCCAGAGTATCGGTGACAGCTTGAGAGATTTTTGTCGCGTCTTGGGAGGATTCGGGTAGATTAGAAGATTTATTTGCAGAAATAAGTGAAGCAGTCAAAAGATCTTTATCTATGCGGTCTGAAGCAAAGCTATTTTTCAGTTCATCAGATTGCAAAGAAAGAAGAACTTGATTAGCTTGTTCGATAGCTTCTTCTGCAGTAGAATTTGTTTTTACAAGCTCAGCGACCAAAGCCTCATGAAGTTGACGTTTGGTCTGAATTTCATTATTTTGTAAAACACTTTTAATTGCGTCATTCACCTGTTGGCTACGTTCTAGAGAGTCTGATAAAAGTGAATCTTTAAGAAATCCCGTATTTATATCTTGAACTATAAGATCAGTCTTCACAAATGTGGAAGCTTCATCAGATAAATCAATCGTCACTTGCTCATCGATATTAACATCTTTTAGATTCTGTCTCAAAGCCGCTTTGAATTGGGCTTCCGTACGAAGTGCATCTTTTTGAGCAAGAGTCTTATCTAGGGCTCTTTGAATTTGGGCCTTGGCAATATCTTCTTGAATGCCTGTTTTAGCGACTAGATCCTTGACAAGAGTAGATTTAAGAGCAAGGACGCTTACAGGATCATTAAGTACATCGCCAAATCCTTTTGCGGAGGATGAAACAAGCAGCTTGCGGACATCAGCGTCGGACAAATTGCCTAAAACTTGCAATAGAAGTCCAGGTAGATTCAGTGACATGGCTGCTGAAAAGAGCTCAAATTGTAAAATTCCAATTCCGAGGGCTGCTGTAAGTGACTTTGCGACGGCTTCAATATCTGTGGCGGAAACCCCGGCTTCGATAAGATAGTCAGTTATAGCTTTTTCAATGGCTCCTGATTCAATCAAACTGCTTATTCCGAGCAGGTCGTTAAGTGCAAGTGCGGCACTGACAGCAGGACTTCCTTTAAAGAGTGTGTCAATATTACGAGAAAGAACTGAAAGTGCGGGCATTGCAGACAACAGTTTAGCTTCCTGCAAAGAACTTAAGGCAAACAAGAGGGCATTATCGACTACACCTTGGGGAAGGCGACCATCAATTTGACCATTAATAGCAGAGAAAACGGAACTTGCAATGGTTGCTGTTAAAGTCTTACTGCTTAGTCCTACGATCATTGCAGTTAAGGCAACTCCGGAAATTGAAGCTCCTTGTGCTGATGGATCAAAAGTTACTTCTGGATTTAAATCAATATAAGCATTCGGAAGTACATTAGAGAGTCCTCCTGCTAATGTAAAGAGAATGTAGGCTCGATAATCACCTTGATTTTCAAGATTTTTGGTATATGCAGCAAGAGAAGCTAAGCTTTCATCATAGGCAGGGGTAAAGTATTGTGCTAAATACGTTTTTGAGGTTACCGGAGTTTTTGAACCTTTTGGAGCTGGTGGTAACAAGACAGTAGGGGAGTTGGTAAGTGGATTGGTTGCAGGAGGAGGAGGACCTTGAGGGATATTAGTTATAAGTAAGGCGGAGTTAATGTTAGGTACTTCTAATGGAACTTGGCGTGGAATAGGCTCTTGCCCTAAAGAAATTCGAGTTATATTAAAGGCATCAATTGTAACGTTTTGCGCGTCGATTTTGGAATTATTGGAACCATTGTAGTTATTAATCGCATTAATATAATTCTGACCTAGTGTGGAAAGTTGATTATTAGCGGTTGATGCAAAAGATAAATAAGCGTCACGCTTCGTATTGTATTGAGCTGTAGTAATGAGTCCAAGTTGGTAGTCAACAATAGCTTGGGACATGACTGCAACATTGTCATCCGTACTTACTAGATAGTTGTTGTATGCAGCGCCAGGTCCGGAATTAATTGCATTTAAGCTAGAGGAAATTGAATCCAGAAAAGCTTGTTCAGCTGGAGTCGCGGGGGTCACTACGATGGTTGTGGAAACGGCCCCGGTTGAAAGATAAGGCGGAACCTTTGGAATGATAGCAGGCACTGTTGGCGTAGGCGTAGCGGCTGTAAGAGTAGGTAATAGGTAAATTGGCTTCAAAACAGCAGGCTCTTCAAGTTTTAGAAGATCAGTAATGCCAAGAATTGTTCGCTGCGCATTGATAGCGGTAATTTTTGCATTATTGGCATCAACTTGAAGATTAAAAGCTGTGGTTGCAGCAGAATAAATGGCATATGCTGTTTGAACCTGTGCATTACGCGCGGGAAGTAGGGTATTCCATGTCGTGACTGCAGCAGCATAGGCATCTTTCTTGGCTTGATTTGTCGGATCAGCGGCTAATTGTTGCTGCAACAAATTCATTGCGGTTAGGGCTGGATCAAGTCCAGTTAAAACAGAATTATAAGTTGTAATTTTTTGATTGTATTTGAGAGAGTCAGTCAACTGACCTTTAAAAGTAGACAATTCCTTTATTGAAAGTGCGGTCAAGCTGCTTTTTAAAGCAGTAAGAGACCGTGCCCATGCAGCATTTTCTAACCACATATCAATATTTAAAAGCATGCTTGAAGTGTCTGAAATGTTAACTTGCTCTTTAAGGTTATTAAGTGCTGTATTGACAATTCTCGCATATTCAATAAGTGTTAATACAGGGGGGGAAAGAACAGGGGCGTTGAGGTTTAAAGCTTGTAACTGTGGTGCTTGCTGTGTGGAATTACTTTGTGAATCGATGGCAAAAGGATCTGACGTAGGTAGGGCAGTAGTAGTTCCGCCTGTAAGAAAGCTTATTATAGTAGAACCGATAGAACCTGTTGGCGTAGACATGAAAGACTCCTTTGTTCAACAATACAAATAGACAAATCCAAAGGTCTCCTACCGTAACTATAACATAAATCTATTTAATTTACTAGTGGTTGTAAAATAAATATTAATATGGTTAATTATCAGTGTTAAACTAACAATATTCTGGCAAAGAAGTAAATGAATTAGGGACATGGGACCTAAGGGACTATAAAACATGATCATAGTCCTTTAGATTACTTATGTCCCTTAGTTCCGCTGCTCGTTTATTTGCTTTGAATGCTAAAAAAGATGGCCTTTTCAGCTATTTCCTATTGATTTTCCTTGAGTAATTTTATATGCTTGTAGGCATAAAACTCACACTTTACCCAATATTTAAATGAAAAAAAAAATTCCGTTCTTATGTCTCTTTTCTTTGTTCATTTTACCCTTGCACTGCCATGCTGAAGCTTCGTTGTTAGGAGCAACTCAAAAGGAGCATGTGAGTGTCAATAACAGAGTTCTTGCTAAAGTTAATGGGAAAGCCATTTCGGTAGTCGATTTAATGAAAAAAATGGATATTCTTTTTTATCGAGAATTTCCACAGTACACCTCCATACCCGAGGCACGTTTCCAATTTTATGAGGCTAATTGGAAGCATTTACTTCAGGAGCTTGTCGATAAAGAGCTTATTCTTGCAGATGCAGAGGAAAATAAGCTACCTGTCACCTCCGGTGATGTGCGACAGGAAATGGAGCGGCTTTTTGGACCAAATATCATTGGAAATCTAGATAAAATTGGAATGACCTATGATGAAGCATGGAAAATTATCCAGGGTGATATCTTGCTCCATCGAATGCTATATGTCCGTGTAAATGCGAAAGCTATGCGGCAAGTAACTCCGAGCGATGTCCGAACCTTTTACGAAGGATATGCCAAAGAGAATATGATACCTGACCGGTGGAGTTATCAGGTCATTTCTATCCGCGATAAAGATTCTTCCTCAGCAGCTACCAGTGCCAATATTGCGTATCAACATCTAAAAGAAGATAAGCTTCCAATTAATGAAGTCATTGAAAAAATTAAATTACTCCCGCTTGCAAAAGCAAGCCAAATGAGTGTTTCGGAGCTTTATTCCCATACCGATAAGGAACTTTCTCCGGTTTACAAAGAAATTTTGCAGAAAATGGAATCCGGAGACTATAGCAAGCCTGTCATACAAAAAAGCAAAGACAAAAGCCTAGTCTTTAGGATTTTCTATCTACAAAAAATGACACCTGGTGGTCCTCCTTTATTTAAAGACGTTGAAAATAAGATCAAAGACAAACTTATTGAAAATGAGATAAGCGAAAAGTCTCAAGTTTATCTCAAAAAATTGCGCCAGCACTTTGACATTCAAGAGATGATCCCTGAAGATTTTCAACCTTTTGAGTTGAAATGATCTACTTGTTCACCTTGCATAGTGAAAACTTTCACTCATAAAGCCCTATCTTCTGCTGCGAGGCTGTGAAAAAATTGGAAAGATGCTTCAGTTGGCTGAAAAGTTGCATCTGACGCACTTCTCTTCTCGGTCGTAGCTATAGCTACGACGTCGTCAAGAATTACATCAGCTGCAAC
>JACCRY010000103.1 GCA_013813265.1 Parachlamydiaceae bacterium | reverse complement strand
AAAGTTGCAGCTGATGCAATTCTTGACGACGTCGTAGCTATAGCTACGACCGAGGAGAGAAGTGCGTCAGATGCAACTTTTCAGCCAACTGAAGCATCTTTCCAATTTTTTCACAGCCTCGCAGCAGGCTACCCATAATTACATCCCAATGTTAGTTCTTTCCCGCCTTCTGCTATTGACCCTGATTGATAAAGCACCTAATCAAAAAAAAGTAAAAGCATTTTTTTTGGGGACCAAAGTTCCCCCCTCAACTAGGCTTATAGTAGAAATGATAATGTTTGAAAATCGCACAAAACTTTCTATTTTATTTTCAATAAAAACAACAAGAATGGTTGACATATAATTTCTACTTTGGTAGCATTTACCTTAGTTCTTTTCATTTAATTTTTTTTAGAGGTTTATATGTTTTCAGCCGACGTTATAGCACATCTTTCACATGCGCACAAAATTCCTTCCGATCAAAAAAGAGACCTCTTTCACGGCTTGGATAAAATTTCAGAAAATGAGGGTAGAATCTATAAAAAGATAGACTCTAAAGGAAGAGAAAAATTTTTTAAAGCAAAAGACTTCTGGTCTTCGATTTATCATATTATTTTTTCTACCAGAATGTCAGAACTCGATTTACTTTATTTAGGGGCTAGAGTATCCGAACAACTAACTAATTCTAATGACTTGAAATTAAATGCTAAAGTTACGGCAACATTCGTTAACGTACTTCGTAAAGTCAATACAAATACCACTTGGTTTTTCCCAAGAGAACAAGCTTTTGATTATCTCCTAAGTCAACCGCGTTTACAATATATTGAAAACGCTGCTAAAAAAATAGTTAATGGAACACCAATATCTGTTGAAGAGCTGCTTCTGGTTCAGGAACTTAGTAAAATACCCGAATCTTTCCTTGATCAAAATTTTGATTTTAATGATTATGTTAGTACATGTCTAAGAAGCATTAATGATTACTACAACCCAATTTTTACATCTTTGAGAGGCATAAACCAGGATAGAGAAATTGCAAAGTATAATTACCAAGCTTACTTAATAAATAATCTAAGAATTATGAAACCATCGCTTGTGCGGAGTTCATCAGCTCTTTCCGACGTGCAGATAAATCAAATTCGCAATGCGGAACAAGTTCTTGCAAATCTTCAAAGAACTTACAGTCGATTAGATCTTCAAAGTTTCCAACATCTTGAAGGATTAAAAAATATATTTGAAATATGTACTTATTCTCAATTCATTCCAGAGGATTCTTCAAGCAGTTCTTCATCAACTGATTCTGATTCTGATTCTGATATTCAGTCCATCAACAGTATTAGTCAGCCTAAATTTAAAGACATAGATGATAGATTGCGCTCTTTGCTTAAACGTGTTCCAAATTGTAATGATCTAGACAGCTCCACTATTAACTATGAGCTTGGAAAACTCAAACCGAATAAAAAAAGGGATTATGAAAAATGGTTGACAAAAAATATAGCTAAATTGCCAGCGTATTTTAAACCTAAAAATCTAAATAAGCTATTAGCATGCTTAAAAGCGGAACGGTCAAAAGAACTATTACGAATAAAACATGATATTGCAGAAAGCGAAGTTTCACCTATCAGTTATACAGATTGGGAAGATATTCCTCCTTCGTATCTTTATATCCCAAAAGATACGACAGTCCATTTCTTTGATTTATCTCCAGGGAAAGAAAGTGACCTTTCAGTTTTCCAAAAAGTTTTTGAAGGAAATTGGAAATCTCCAGTGACTACAGTTCGTTTCCCCCTTGATGCATGGTTTGCCTTTATTTCAATATGTAGACAAAATAACATCGTCGAAGTAAATCCTTTAGATCATTTGAAAACTGCATTTAAAACTATGAAAGAAGCAAATATTGAGGAGCTTAAAAGTCGTAATGTTCACACTAAAGATGATGAAGCATATACGGTAAAGGACTGGAATTCTTTTTTAACACTTTGCAACAACAATGACATTGAAATCTTTGGAAATAAACTTGAGACGATATTTACTTCAATTGTTATGGAAAAACTTATTCATGATATCATCGCAGAAGAAAGGAAAGAATTTGATTTCAATTTAATTGAACCTTATTTAGATGTTCTGAATAGTTCTGTAGTTCAGCAATCACCTCTTCCTGATGTGTATGGCATGAAGGTATCTGAAGAACTTAATCATATATTGAACGAAAACATGCATAAAGGTGCATTCTACCTTTGGAATTCGCTTAAAGATCAAAAGATCATTATATCAGCTCCAAGTGAAAAAATGATTAAATCCGCTAAAGCTTTAAATATTGATTTGAGAAACTAGTAAAGAGACCTAATGGAATGAGCCTAAAACCTTCAGCCCTACAGTAGCCTGCTGCGAGGCTGTGAAAAAATTGGAAAGATGCTTCAGTTGGCTGAAAAGTTGCATCTGACGCACTTCTCTTCTCGGTCGTAGCTATAGCTACGACGTCGTCAAGAATTACATCAGCTGCAACTTT
>JACCRY010000082.1 GCA_013813265.1 Parachlamydiaceae bacterium | reverse complement strand
GCACTTCTCTCCTCGGTCGTAGCTATGGCTACGACGTCGTCAAGAATTGCATCAGCTGCAACTTTCGCCTAACTGCTGCATTATTTCGAATTTTTTCACAGCCTCTGCGAGACGCAGCAGGCTACATAAATTTAAAGATATCCAAAATGATAAATTGAAGTTTTCTCTCACTCTTATTTACTTCAAGTTAGAAAGTGTCCTTTTCAAAAAATGTCATTAAATTTACATGCATCCCAAAAACCATCATTTATTTTTAATAGTGGATTTGTACGGCAGCACGCGCAAAAGGAGTTAGCCTTTCTAAGTCTAGTGTTGAAATAGGATACCACCCAAAAGTTTCTTCTGCTAAAGCATCGGAAATCTCTGTAAAGCCTGCAACTCGATAAAGATACCCAAAATGATAAAAATGGAAGTTTTCTCCATCTTTATTTACTTCAAGTTGGAAGGCATGCCTTTCAACAAATGTCATCGATCTAAATTCCATTGCGACTTCTTCCACGAATTCACGCTTTAGTGTATCCTCAGGATGTTCTCCAGATTCAACACCCCCACCTGGAAGGTCCAACAAACCGGTATAAGGCCCTTGGATTTTATCGACTAGCAGAATGGAATCTTCTTTTAAAGCAATTCCATAAGCCCCTATTCGAGTGACTTCTTTCAATTTATCTGTGAAGTATTGTGGCATATTGATCCGTAAACCTTCTTTTTACTCTATCTTACCTTCTTTTAGGCTTTTTCTCTAGAATTTGCGGCAGTTTTGAAAGCTATAACTACGAGCGCGAGCCTAATGCCGTTAGGTAACTTGATATCTTTAAACATCCAAATATGCAGTGTACTAGATTGATTTTTTTAACACAGAGAAGCATCAAAAGACGAAAAGGCACAAAGAAAATACTAGATATAAAAGAAGGCAATTTACAAAGAGGCATTTTCATTTTTTTTGTTCTCAAAAATCTTTGTGCCTTTGCGTCTTTTGCTGCTTCTTTGTGATAAAAAAATTAATCTAGTACAATGCTTATTTTAAGTTAAGCATCTCAGCCAGCTCGGCCTCGGAATGTCCAGTTACAGGTCAGAGTGCCTATAATCGGAGACGGTAACCGTGAAATTTGCAATTGCCCCAGGTGTCTATGACATCTTACCTCATGATCCCCAAGATCCAGGGAAAAGCTCGCACCCTTGGAACTACTTATATGTAGACTATGGGAAAACGAGAAGATAGACTTTGGGGTGAAAGTTTGGCCTTCAACCCCTCAGTTAAAATTAGAAAAGGACTTGAATTTCTATCATCCTCTTTCACAAACATAGACTACGTTTTTCAAAAAATTTTCTTGCTTCAATTGTCCATAAAAAGCATCATAATTTGGACCATCTAACTTTTTTAATTGCTTTAGAATTACGCTAACTTCTTCTTTAGCCAGCTCGAATTGAGGTTTGATGTTGCCTAACAGACCCCCATCCTTTTTAATATACTGTCTAGGCTGAAATGTTGGAAAAGCTGTTAAATCAATTTCACCTTTACAATATCGCTCAAATTTATCTTTTTCTCTCGAAGATAAATCCTTTAATTTAAATTTAAGAGAAGTGCCTCTAGCTTGGGCTATCTTAAATCTTTCTGCTAAGTCTTGCGTAAGGACAGGCTCCTGAATACGGTTAGGAAACATAACCTGCAAATCGTTTACATATGCTTGTGCCTCTTTATATACTAGTAATTGCTTTTTAACAGAATCAATTTTTTCCAATAATTCTTCACAGTTAATTCTGGATTGTAATTTTCCTGAAAACCAATGTGAACAATAATCAGCATACCTGGCCTGATTATCATAAGTCGTAAGGGCAAGGGCAAGATGCCCAATGAGCGTCACGATAGGATACACAATCAAGGGAATAAGAAAGCAATTTGCAATCCAAACATTTTTTTCAAATTCTTGATGTGCATGATTGCGAATGGAAGCTTCTCCCTCTTTTATTTGCGACGAAAGGGCTTTAATTTTATGTTTAAGAAAGCCACTGACATCCACAATCTCTTCCGTTGCCCGAAGCATTTGATCTACCACCAGTGGCACCAGTTGTTGTGACGAAGGGGGCCAGTTAGATGGATAAACATCTTGATTAAACGAAGTTGGCTGATTACACACATTAATAATTGAAGTCATTTTTCTTCTCCTTTTTTTAAAGTTTTAGTAACGATTTCAATTATACAACAATTAAAATAATAAATCAATACTTATTAATAAAAATTTTTAACTATTTTAAAATAATTTTTTGAATTGCTAAAAAAAGGATGTTTTGACAGAATAATAAAAACTTAATACTTTTTGAAACTATTTTATGGGAGGTGCTGTTAATTTGTTAATGCCTTAACTGCGCTCCTTCGCTCTGAACGCCTTCCACAAGCCGTTAAAAATCGCTATTAGGCCAATGGGAGCTACAAATGCTTAGCGAATTTGCTTTAAAGGAAAGAGAGACGCTTTTATACTAAACAGTGTACCTTTAATCGGAGACGGTAGCCGTGAAATTTGCAATTGCACCAGGTGTCTATGACATCTTACCTCAGGATCCCCAAGACCCATGGAAAAGCTCGTATCTATGGAATTATATAGAGAACGTCATTCGCGAACTCGCTACATGTTACGGATTTCGAGAAATTCGCACCCCGCTTTTTGAAAGAACGGAGCTTTTTCAGAGAGCCGTTGGCGAAACGAGCGACATTGTTTCCAAAGAGATGTATACTCTTATCGATAAAGGTGGACGATCCCTCTCTTTACGACCTGAAGGGACTGCCCCAGCCATGCGAGCCTTCATAGAAAACCAACTACAGGCAACCGCACCCGTCCACAAGCTTTTCTATATCTGCCCTATGTTCCGTTATGAGAGAAGCCAAGCTGGCCGTTATCGTCAGCATCATCAATTTGGAGCTGAAGTGATCGGTATTGATTCAGCAGAACAAGATGCCGAGTTGATCGATCTACTCTATAGCCTATATAATCGACTTGGACTTACCCACTTAGAAGTCAATATTAATTCCATAGGCGATACAAGCTGCCGTATTGCATTCCGAAAAGCTCTGCAAGATTATCTTCGTGACCGTTTTGATGAACTTTCTCCCGACAGTAAATTGCGCTTTGAAACCAATCCTTTACGCATTTTAGATTCCAAAGATCTGCAAGACAAGGCGATTACTGCCAATGCTCCCTGCATGACTGATTATCTCAGCGAAGCAAGCCGTGAGCATTTTGAAACCCTAAAAAAACTGCTTAATGTGCTTAAAATTCCCTTTAAAATTAATCCTACACTTGTAAGAGGGCTTGATTACTACAACCGCACAGTCTTTGAAATCACAGCTGGAGAATTAGGAGCCCAAAATAGCATTGCGGGGGGCGGTCGTTATGATGGTCTTCTAAAAACACTTGGCGGACCAGATTTACCAGCAATAGGTTTTGGAACTGGCCTCGAACGTGTTTTACAAACTATGCTCAAGCAGCAAGTAGAACTACCCTCTCCGCCAAAACCTTTTATCTATATGATTCCCCTTGGTGAAGAAGCTAAAGCTGTTTGCTTCACACTCCTTCAACAACTGAGGAAACAGGGAATTTTTGCTGAAATGGATTTTTCAACCAGAAAGCTTGGCAAAACAATGAATTATGCAAACCAAATCGGAGCTACTTACGTAGCGGTCATTGGCGAAGAAGAACTTAAAACAGAAGAAGTCTCCCTCAAGGAGATGTCCACAGGAAAAATAACGAAAGCGCCCCTATATCAACTTGAGAGGTTATATGTTTGATTTTTGTAGAAGCCATACATGCGGTGAACTTAGAGAGAATGATCTTGATAAAATAGTTACACTATCAGGATGGATCAATCGACGTCGTGATCATGGCGGTCTTATCTTCATCGATTTACGCGATCGTTTTGGGCTAACACAACTTGTATTTGATCCTGATCTTAACCCAAAAATGCATGCGGCTGCAGAAAAGCTTCGCCCTGAGTGGGTTCTCTCAATCAAAGGAAAAGTGCGGCATCGTCGTGAAGGTATGATAAATCCTAAACTTGCTACCGGTGAAATAGAAATTATTGTTGAAGAAATGGAAGTGCTTTCAAAAGCTAAAACCCCTCCTTTTTCGGTTTCTGATGAACTCGTGGAAGTAAACGAAGAGCTTCGTCTTAAATACCGTTACCTGGACATACGACGCGGCGATATAGGCCAAAAGCTCATTACACGTCATAAAGCGATGATGGCTATCCGCAAATATCTTGACAGCGAGCAATTTCTGGAAATCTCAACGCCAATCCTAGGTAAATCTACGCCTGAAGGCGCTCGGGATTATCTTGTTCCTTCCAGAGTTTATCCTGGAAGTTTCTATGCCCTCCCACAATCTCCTCAGATTTTCAAACAGCTTCTGATGGTTGCTGGAATGGACCGTTACTTTCAAATAGCTCAATGCTTCCGGGATGAAGATTTACGTTCCGATCGGCAACCTGAGTTTACGCAAATCGACATTGAAATGAGTTTTGCTACACCAGAACAGCTACTTCCACGTGTTGAAAAACTTCTCCAAGTCATTTTTAAAGAATGTAAAGGGCTGGAAATTCAAACTCCGTTCCGCCGCATGACACATGCACATGCAATGGAAAAATATGGATGCGATCGGCCTGATTTACGTTTTGGCACGGAGCTTTCTGATTTGACTAAAATTGCTGCTCGTTCAAGCTTTACGGTTTTTCAGGAACAAATTGAAACCGGAGGAATTGTCAAAGGACTTTGTGTTAAAGGAGGAGTAGATCTTTCTCGCAAACAGATCGATGATTATACAACCTTTGTTTCGCGCTTAGGCATCAAAGGATTAGCGTGGATGAAGTATCAAGAAGACGGACTTGCATCCAACATAGTCAAATTTTTCCCTGAAGAACTTCAAAAAGAACTTATTGCACAATTAGATATGGCTCCCGGAGATCTTGTTTTCATGGTTGCGGATCAACCAGCTCGTGTAAATCAGGGCTTAGACCATCTACGTCGCAAATTAGCTCGTGACAGGAACTTGATTGCGGCAGACCACTACGAATTTTTATGGGTCACTGAATTCCCCTTATTCAACTGGGACGACACTGAAAAACGGTTATTGAGTGAACACCATCCTTTTACTTCGCCACATTTTGAAGATCTGCACCTTATGGAATCTGCTCCAGCCAAGGTACGTTCTTTAGCCTATGACGTTATTTTAAATGGCTATGAATTAGGTGGCGGCTCTCAAAGAATTCATGATAGTACGTTGCAGCAGAAAGTATTTGAACTCCTGAATCTCTCTCCTATTGAACTGGAAGAGAAATTTGGGTTTTTCTTAGAGGCGTTATCTTATGGAACTCCTCCGCACCTTGGCATCGCGCTTGGGCTTGACCGTATTATCATGCTATTGACAGGAACAGATAATATTCGCGATGTCATCGCCTTCCCCAAGACGCAAAAAGCAAGCGATCTTATGCTAGAAAGCCCTTCAAGAGTTGCCGATGCTCAGTTGAAAGAATTGGGACTTGAGGAGATTGAATTTTCATAGACATAATTGAAGCTGTTCCTATAAAGTATGACTATCTATCTTAACAGAGGTTTAAATGATGTTTACGAAAAATCAAAAAATAGCCCTTGCAGCAGTAACAACGGCATTGGCTTCTGCAGCGCTCTTCGCTCTTCCTCAGGCAACAACTGTCGATACAGGAACTAAGCAGAGCACAATACCTACTGGCCCAACTACTTCTACACCTGCGGTAGAGGCTCCTGTAGACATGAAAAAAGTTTCCGAAGCGTTCGGTCATTTCATTGGGCGTCATCTTAAAAGTCCTGGAGCAAATTTTGACTTAGACAGCGTCATCCGTGGACTACGTGAAGGATCTGAAGGAAAACCTGCTCCGATGACAGATAAAGAATACGAGCAAATGATGACTCAAGTTCAAAAAAGTGCTTTTGAAAAGGTTTCGCAAGAAAACCTAAAAGCCGCAAATGATTACATTCGCGACAATTCAAAAGCTTCTGGAATTGTTGTAGTCAAGCCTGAAAAACTTCAATACAAAATTGTCAAAGAAGGAAATGGACCAGTTGTTGAAACTAATGGTTCTCCACAGATTAACTACACAGGTAAATTCATTGATGGAACTGTTTTTGGCAGCTCTGAAGATAGTGGCGGACCTGTGACAATTCCTCTCGGGCAGACAATCCAAGGCTTTAGCCTAGGTATTGCTGGCATGAAAGAAGGGGAAACACGACGTCTTTATGTTCATCCTGATTTAGGATATGGTACAACGGGACATCTCCCTCCAAACTCTCTACTCATTTTTGACATCGAAGTCATTAAAGCTGCTTCACCTGAAAAAAGTGAACAGTCTTATCTTGATGATGAAGATCTAGACGAAGATGATCCAAGTGATGATGATGGTCTAGGGCCTCTAGCGCTTGTTGGTGATGATAAAAATACCGATACGAGTCATAGCCATAATGACTACGATGATAACGATGATGATGATGATTATGACGATGATGACAAAGATCAAGACGATTAATTTTTGTTACGTGTGTTCTGCTGTTTGATATGCTCATTACAGGCGCTAAGTTAGAAATGATAAATTTATGACTTAGCGCCTTTGTATTTGTAAAGACGGTGGGGGGTTTAGTTTTTACCTATTTCAAAACCAAACTCATGCCATATACTTAATCGTTTTGTGGATTACGTGCTTCTTTCGCCGGCTACCGCGGCTCTGCCCATATATATATTTAAACCCCACGTTCCGCTATCGCTACACGCGGGGCTAATACCTTAAACCGCTCCCGCGGTTTAGCAACAATTAGTTTGTATCCGCGGAAGCGGTTTAAGGGTATTAGCCCCGCGTGCAACGAAAGGGCGGCAGGTCTGCAGTGGAACGTGGGGTCATGGCAAATTGAACAACAACGCCACTGTAGCCGGTGAAAGAAGAACGCAATTTTAAAAACGTTCACATAAAAAACATGACCCGATTTTCAATTACCAAACCTTTTAATTTTTTTTCATTATGCAAATCATACTTTACCAACCACAAATTCCTCAAAACACAGGCAATGTCGTTCGAAGTTGCAGTGTAACCGGCGCCTCATTAGGACTTGTCTCCCCTTTTGGCTTTAGCCTTTCAGACCGCTGGTTAAAACGTGCTGGGTTAGACTACTGGGAAGGAGTTGATCTTACTCTCATTGATGACCTTAAAGCCCATCTCGCGCAAGCACCAGGTAAAGTCTATTTATTCTCTAGCAAAGCAAAAAAGTGTTACGCAGATGCGCAATACATGCCGCAAGATTGGCTTATTTTTGGTTCTGAGACTACAGGATTGCCAGCTTGGCTAATTGAAAGTTATCCTGAAACTTGCGTAACGCTTCCAATGAAAGAAGGATCTCGCTGCTTGAATCTTGCGACAACCGTTGGTATTGCAATATATGAGGCTTGGAGACAACTTAATTTTGCGCCATTAAAACAAGGTTCTGAAAAGCTTCCTTAATTTGACTTTTAGGAGTGCTACTTAGTGTCCCTAGCCTGCAGTCAAGGGACCTAAGGGACTTAAAGGACTATTGGTTACTAATAGTGGCCTATTCTTTAGTCCCTTATGTGCCTTAAGTCCCTTAAGTCTTGAGTTCCTTGACTGGAGTTTTAGGGAACTCCCTAGTCTTCATTTACAAGCTTCCAAATCTTTTTGGGGACATTAAAATGTAAAACATTAAATGAAAAAATGTTAGCGCGCCATTAAATGAAAGCAGAGATACAACAATCCCAAAGGTTTTATGCAGCGGGAGCCGAAAAGGACTTCTTATTCGCTTCCGGTATGTTGAAAAAAGGGTTTGGAAAGTTTGCTTCCTCTTCGACTAAATGCAAGTCAAAGATTTCGTTCACAAAATCTTCAACATAACTAAAACTTATGCCCCCAAAAAAAACTGACTGAAGTATTCTCGACGCTGAATAAT
The DNA here is from genome assembly GCA_013813265.1 of Parachlamydiaceae bacterium. GTDB lineage: Bacteria > Chlamydiota > Chlamydiia > Chlamydiales > Parachlamydiaceae > JACCRY01. The sequence continues at coordinate 2,440 of JACCRY010000082.1, read as the reverse complement.
GTTAGCTAAGTTTTCATTAAAATCATTATCTGGAAATTCAATATTTACAGCGTTTGATAAAAGGTGGTTCATAATCGTAAGCTCTGAAGGTGGGTAATGGTAAGGAATTCGAGCTTCGGAATTTAAGGGAAGTCTCCTATTAAATAATGCGATAAATACTAAAAGATTGGCGAATACAGACCTTTGCAACTCAACAAATTGACCTTCACCATTAATTTCATTATCCTCTTCAGAATCCCATGAACAAAAATTGCCATTTTCTGAAACAATTCCCAGATCTTCGCGAAGACTTAATGCCTTGTGATAAAAGATCACCCTGTTTTTTTCCTCGCCTTCAAAGAAGGCTAAACCACATGCCATATACCTCGCAGATAAATTAACCGCAATTGGCATTATCACCAGAGGGAATATAAATAGGTTTGCAAAAACAAGCTCTAATTCGTCTCTTGCTGCATCAAGATGCTGCGTTATCTCTAAAGATCTACATTTACATTCTGAATTTGTAACAAGGTAACTTAACTTTTCAAATGCTATAAACGAAATAATTGAGGCAAGATGCAAAAAAGCGCAAATAGGGGCTTGGTTCAAATGCAGGTTGCACCTTTTGAGTGGCAGAGCCACTCAAAAGGGTGCGCCCAGCATGGGCATATCCTAGATGATGAGAGATCATTCATAACCCTTATAGGAGGGAATATGTAGACGAAAGCAAGGGTGTCCGAAGAAATCAATTCGTAACTCCACAATAGTGGACATATAGGGGCGAAGAGACCAATGAGGAATCTGAAGGAAGCTGTAGTCAAATCCGCGACCTAAACGAAAGTGAACCTTCGTAAGGCTGGGTCCGTGGGCGAGGAGGCCCGAACTACCAAAGCCCAATATCCTATACGTAAAACGGATCAAGTATTGAAGGTAGGTGTGCGGAGAAGGGATGTGTTCTTACCTGGGGAAAGACCCATTGGGTATGTGCCGGGGATATGTAACTACGACATTAATTCCCTAAGCGCGGCAGTGATGCTGTCGTTATGGTCCCAAAGGGTTGCAGATCCGATCATAGTAGTCGTAAAGCCGCACGCCGAGGAGAGTATGGTGACATATTTGAGGGCAAAACGTGTGGAAAGTAGCCGAAAGGCCGAAGGCAAAGGATCGGACATGTTAACGAAATGCAATCAGAAGCATCAATTACTTCAGCAATGAGGTTAGAAATATTGTACTGTGACCCGAAGGCGCTCCGTATGAGCCAACCTAAAGCAAGAACAGCGTGGCCGTTGAAATAGCTGAGCAAAACAAGTGAGAAGCAATGAAAGCACACCAACTGGAATTTAAGTTCCACGATGGAGATCTGTTGGAAGAGATATGCGAGATACATAACCTACAGAAAGCCTTTAAATGCGTGAAAAGCAACAAGGGCGCACCGGGAATCGACGGGATAACTGTGGAAGAGTTCGAGCAAAACTTAGAGGCAGAATTAGCACAGCTTAAGCACCAAGTGCTGAACTGGAGCTATAAACCAACTCCAGTCAAGAGGGTCGAAATACCAAAGCCGAACGGGAAAGGGGTCAGGCTATTGGGGATCCCCATCATCAAGGATCGAACTCTCCACATGGCAATAAAGATGGTTTTAGAACCAATTTTAGATCCAGAATTCTCAAAGAACAGCTACGGTTTTCGACCCGGAAAGAACCAGCAACAAGCTGTTGGGAAGGCGTGCGATATCGTACGCTCAGGTAAAGAGTACATAGTGGATATTGACCTATCGAAATTCTTCGACAGAATCAACCACGACAGGCTAATTCATCGACTTGGTACAAAGATACAAGATAAACGGGTACTGAGATTAACGGGGATGATTCTGAGAAGCGGGATTATGTCCGAAGGCGTTGTAACGATTCCGGAAGAAGGATCTGTTCAAGGAAGTCCCCTAAGCCCAATGTTAAGTAATCTAGTGCTGGACGAACTCGATAAAGAGTTAGAAGAGAGAGGCCTGGAATTTTGCCGATTTGCAGACGATTGCAACATCTTTGTTAAAACAGAGAAAGCAGCAATAAGAGTTATGGCATCGATAAAGAAGTTTATCGAAACAAAACTCAAACTCAAAGTAAACGAGGAAAAGAGCCAAGTAGCAAAATCAGACCGAGTCAAGTTTCTCGGGATGACGATAGTCAAAGGAACTATTGCTATAGCCAAAGCCTCCATTAAGAAGGCAATGGAAAAGGTGAAAGAATTCGTCCCCCGAGGCACCCACATTACACTAGAAAAGACGTTGGAACAGATCAACATCTGGTTCAAAGGATGGTCTTCTTATTTTAAGATGACTCAATATCCTAGTCAATTAGCCGCAATTGAGGCGCATATAAGGAGGAGACTGAGGGCACGTCTTGTAAAACAACAGAAACGCCGCAAGAATCTTGTCAACAAATTGATCAAACAAGGAGTTAATAAG
>JACCRY010000059.1 GCA_013813265.1 Parachlamydiaceae bacterium | reverse complement strand
CGAAAGTTGCAGCTGATGCAATTCTTGACGACGTCGTAGCCATAGCTACGACCGAGGAGAGAAGTGCGTCAGATGCAACTTTTCAGCCAACTGAAGCATCTTTCCAATTTTTTCACAGCCTCGCAGCAAAAAAGACGCTCGGTTGACTCCTGCTGCGAGACAGCAGGCTACTTAAACTGCTAACATTTCAACTGCCATACAAAAACCATCTAAGTAATTTTTCTTTAAAGAATGAATTTTAAATTTGAGGGCTTGGCCATCTAGTTAAGTGATATGATCAAACGACCGAGGGAAATCTGGTTACTGAAAAACACCTTGCCACAGAGAATGAAATGTGATAAAATGGACTTTTCAAACGGACCAGCTTTAGGCAAAATGAGACAGACCCAAAGAACGCCAAAGAACTATGATGGAACGCAAGTAACAACACGCCGTGTATCAGATTTGTTAACGCAAGTTCTCTCGTCAATCGGAAGCCGCTATCAGGATTCCCCTGACTTAGTATTAGCAGCATGGCCGGAAGTCATTGGACACAAACTTGCACCGATGGCGGAAGCACTTTCATTTATTGATGGTGTGCTTTTAGTCAAGGTGAAAAATTCCACGCTTCATAGCCTTCTAAACCAACATGACCGAGCGCGTATATTGAATAATCTGCGGACAAAATTCCCGTCCGTAAACTTTAAAAATGTTGTTTTCCGGATAGGCTAGAGTCTCTAGAGCCTCTAATTAAAAATTAAACCATCAAGGTGCTGAATGGCTAATGACACACAAAATTCTGAAGATCCGGCAATATCCGAGAATTCCGTTCCACAACCTAAAGAGTATAACGCAAGTTCGATCACAGTTCTCGAGGGTTTACAAGCCGTTCGTGAACGTCCTGGAATGTATATTGGCGACACAGGAAGTAGCGGTCTTCATCAGTTGGTCTATGAAGCTGTTGACAACTGTATCGATGAAGCGATGGCGGGCCATTGCTCCGCTATTTGGGTCACTCTGCATAAAGATGGCGCTGCCACAATTGAAGACAACGGCAGAGGAATTCCGGTAGGAAAACACGAAAAAGAATCTCTTAAGCATGGTCGCGATGTTTCAGCCATAGAGGTTGTCATGACTGTGTTGCATGCTGGAGGAAAATTCGATAAAGACACTTATAAAGTTTCTGGAGGCTTACACGGAGTTGGAGTTTCATGCGTTTGCGCATTATCTAAACGCATGATTGTCCAAGTTTTTAAAGAAGGTAAAATCTACGACATTGAATTCAGTAAAGGCTTTGTCTCTAAACCTCTTGATCAGATAGGGGCCACAACTAAACGTGGAACACGCATTACTTTCTGGCCTGACGAATCCATTATGAACGTAACGGAATTTGACTACGACTTGCTAGCTAAGCGCCTCCGAGAGCTTGCTTTCTTGAATAAAGGCATCAATATCTATTTCCACGATGAACGTGATGAAGCGAAAGATGATGTCAACTTTTGCTATAGCGGAGGCCTAAGATCCTTTGTTGAATACCTCAATGAAAACAAAAAACCTCTTTTTCCTATTCCGGCATATTTCTCAGGCACGCGTCAAGGTGATGATGCGGCGATTGAAGTGGAAGTTGCGTTCCAATGGAATGAGACTTACACAGAAACGATCTACTCTTACGTCAACAATATCTCTACAAGATATGGAGGCTCTCACCTCACAGGTTTTTCAACTGCTTTGACACGCGTTCTTAATTCCTACATCAAGAGTCATCAAAAAAACGATAAAATTCAAACAACCGGAGAAGACCTTCGTGAAGGTTTGACGGCTGTTATTTCTGTAAAAGTGGCCAACCCTCAGTTCGAAGGGCAAACTAAACAGCGTTTAGGAAATAGTGATGTAGGTTCTGTCGTGCAGCAAATTGTCGGAGAAGAGCTATCTATTTTCCTTCAAGAAAATCCTGTCATTGCAAAAATCATCAGCGATAAAGCTATGCTCGCGGCGCAAGCGCGCGAAGCTGCAAAAAAAGCACGTGAATTTACTTTAAGGAAATCGGTTCTCGATAGCGGACGTCTTCCGGGCAAACTCACAGACTGCCAAGAAAAAAATCCTGCCCTTTGTGAAATTTACATTGTCGAAGGGGACTCTGCGGGAGGCTCAGCGAAGACTGGCCGTGACCGTCGATTTCAAGCAATCCTCCCTATCCGCGGTAAAATTTTGAATGTTGAGAAAGCACGGCTTGAACGCGTTTTGCAGAACACAGAAGTCGGTACAATGATTTCGGCCCTTGGCTGTGGAATCGGAATCGACGGATTCCAAGTCGAAAAACTACGTTACCATAAAATCATCATCATGACGGATGCCGACGTCGATGGATCGCACATCCGTACACTCTTGCTGACTTTCTTCTATCGCCATATGCTTGCTCTCGTTGAAAACAATTACATTTACATTGCACAACCTCCGCTCTATCGCGTCTCACGCAAAAAGACAAGCCGTTATATTCATAGTGAAAAAGAGATGGATGACTATCTCTTAGAACTTGGGATGAGCGACATAAAAATGCAACTTCCGGGTCATGAAGCTCCTTTAGAGGCGTCCGAATTTAAGACAGCTATAGCCCTTTTCTTAGAAGCAGAAAGTTTTGTACAACGTCTTGAAAGGAAAGGGATTTCATTCCGCGAGTTTCTAGCATCTAAAGATGAGCAAGGTCGCTTGCCTCGTTTCCAAATTAATCTGGTAGATGGCTCTAAATTTGCTTATTCTTCCGATGAATTTGAAGAATTGAGAAAGAGCAATGAAGAGGCTCAACTCCGGCGGCATAATGAGACGCTAGCCTCAATTCCTGAGGCAGAAATTACGCAAGAAATGCGCATCTTCAAGCCTGCCCGCCTTCACTTCCTTGAACTCTATGAGTCAGATAGCTTCAATGATATGCTGCAAAGGCTAAAAGATTTTGGTTTGGAGCTGAAAGATTATCTTGTGGCAGACAGAGAAATCCTGCAGCTAATCGATGATACGCATAAAAGCCATCCATTCCATTTGTTGCGTGAGGTAATCGATTTCATCCGTACAAATGGGCGCAAGGGAATCGAAATTCAACGTTATAAAGGTCTTGGAGAGATGAATGCGGATCAGCTTTGGGAAACCACAATGGACCCGGCCAAGCGTACGCTCATCATGGTTACATTGCCGGACCTTATTGCCGCAGACCATATGTTTACGATGTTAATGGGTGATGATGTGCCGCCACGTAGGGCCTTTATCGAACAGCACGCGCTGTCAGTCAAAAATTTAGATATTTAATAGGTAGATCTCAGGAGGCACATGTCTTATACGGAAAACGAAATCATCATCCCTAGAAATGTCGAAGATGAGATGAAGGAAAGCTATTTACGCTATTCCATGTCAGTCATCATCGCTCGAGCCCTTCCCGATGTACGCGATGGCCTTAAACCGTCCCAAAGGCGTATTCTATATGCCATGCGTCAGCTAAATTTAAGCCCAACTGGCAAGCATCGAAAGTGCGCTAAAATTTCCGGGGATACATCTGGTGACTATCACCCCCATGGAGACCAGGTCATTTACCCGACTCTTGTGCGTATGGCACAACCTTGGGCCATGCGTTATCGATTGATCGATGGGCAAGGAAACTTTGGTTCGGTCGATGGTGACAGTCCTGCAGCGATGCGATATACAGAAGCCCGTCTAACCATTGGTTCCGTTCAGCTGATGGAAGATCTCGACAAAGAAACTGTCGACATGGTTCCTAACTATGATGAGACTAAAAAAGAACCGACTGTTTTTCCAGCTAAACTTCCAAACTTACTCGTCAATGGTTCCACAGGGATCGCTGTAGGTATGGCCACAAACCTTCCTCCCCACAATCTCGGCGAAGTTGTTAAAGCGACTCTTCTGGTTCTCGAAAATCCTCAGACTTCGATTGATGAGATCATGACTGTGATGCCTGGGCCTGATTTTCCGACAGGAGGTATCATCTGTGGCTATCGTGGTATCAAAGAAGCTTACCATACTGGCCGCGGTAGGTTGTTTATCCGTGGTGTTCTGCGAATTGAAGAAAATGATAAAAATTCTGATCGTCAAGATATTGTTGTCGATGAGATCCCGTATGGCGTCAATAAAGCGCGCTTGATCGAACATGTTGCGGATTTAATTAAAGAAAAAACCATTACCGGTATTTCAGATTTGCGCGATGAGTCTGATAAAGATGGGATGCGCATTGTCTTTGAACTTAAAAGAGGTGAAATCTCTGAAGTCATTATCAATCAGCTCTATAAGTTCACCGATCTGGAAGTGACCTTTGGTTGCAATATGCTTGCCATCGATAAAGGACTTCCTCGCTTGATGAATATCAAGCAGCTTATTAGTGCTTGGATTGAGCATCGCATTGAAGTTGTACGCCGACGCACACGATTTGAATTAAATAAAGCTGAAGCTCGGGCCCATATCCTTGAAGGCTACCTCATCGCCATTGATCATCTTGATGAAATCGTTAAAATCATCAAGCAGAGCAACAACCGTGATGAAGCACGTATAGCCTTGATGCCGAGATTCGGGTTCAGCGAGCGACAAGCAAATGCTGTTTTAGAATTACGTCTTTACCAATTGACAGGGCTTGAACGCGATAAGATCTCTGAAGAGTATCAAGCGCTTATGCAAAAAATTGAGTACTACCGTGCAGTTCTCGCAAGCGAGCAGATGGTTCGCAATATCATCAGAGAAGAGCTAGAAGAAGTCTCGAAACAACATAAATCTCTTCGTTTGACGCAAATCATTGCGGCAGAAACTGAAATGCAGATGGAAGATCTGATTGCCAATTCAAAGGTAATCATCACGCTTTCAACAGACGATTATATCAAGAGAATGCCTTTGGACACATTCCGTGAACAGCGACGTGGTGGTCAAGGTGTTACAGGCATTCAGCTTAAACGCGAAGAAGATTCCCCTAAAGGCATCTATGTTGCTGAAATGCACAACTATCTTTTGATCTTTACAAATGAAGGACGTTGTTATTGGCTGAAAGTTTGGCAAATTCCTGAAACTGGTCGAAAATCGAAAGGAAAACCACTTATCAATTTAATTGGAGACCTTCGGCCTGAAGAAAAAATTGCTACAATACTTAGCATCAGCTCATTTGAACAAGCAGAAACTTACATTCTTACTGCAACACGCAAAGGTATTGTGAAAAAGACTGCAATTCAAGAATATGGCAATCCTCGCAAAAAGGGAATTTGGGCGCTTGGCATCGATGAAGGTGATGAGCTGATCGCAGCGCGTTTGGTTATCCCAACTCAGCAAGTGATGTTGTTTACCCATGAAGGGATGGCTGTGCGTTTCGACGAAAAGAATGTTCGCCCAATGGGAAGGCAGGCTCGTGGAGTTAAAGGTGCCACTTTAAAAGGCGATACGGATCACATTGTTAGCTGCGAAGTCGTAAACGGTGATGAAACACTTCTAGTTGTTTGCGAAAACGGATTCGGTAAACGCTCAAATGTGGACGAATTCCGCCAAACAAACCGCGGTGGTGTGGGCGTGCGTTCGATCATTACAAGCGATCGCAATGGTAATGTTGTGGGTGCTCTTCGAGTTCAGGATAGTGACAGCATGTTAATGCTGTCTGCCTCAGGACAGACAATTCGTATTAGTATGGTTGATCTGCGTGTCATGGGCCGCAGCACACAAGGTGTTAAGTTGGCAAATTTACGTGATGGCGATACCTTGATAGCAATCCAAAAATTGGAGCAAGAAGAAATTGTCATTGATGAAAATGCATCTACAGGCTCTCTTTTGCCTAATTTATCCATAAATGAATCCGTAGAAATTTCAGAAAGTGATGACTCTGTAGAACTTTCGGATGACGAAGAAAACGAAAATACTGAAGACGATCAAGATCCAGATCTTGAGGCTAGCATTGATACAGGTGACAGAGAAGTATGAGTTTGAAAAAAGGGCTCTTCCTTGCCTTTGAAGGCGGTGAAGGTGCCGGCAAGACTACTGTTGTGGATGCAATTGCAGAATCTCTAGCCTCTAAGGGGCTAGAGGTTGTCAAGACGCACGAACCTGGAGTTACGGGATTGGGAAAGGAAATCCGCAAACTTCTTTTACAAACGAAAGAGCCTTTGGCGATCTGCGCAAAAGCTGAACTTTTGCTCTTTTTAGCTTCACGCGCTCAGAACATCGAAGAAGTCATTAAACCTGCCCTTGCTCGCGGTGCTTACGTTCTTTGCGATCGCTTTAATGATTCCACCCTTGCCTATCAAGGCGAGGCACGAGGTCTTGGCATCCAAGTGGTCAAACATTTATGCGATTGGGTTTGTGAAGACATTCTTCCTGATCTGACATTTTTTCTTGCAGTGGACCCGCTCGTTGGCCTTGAGCGCGCGCGTAAAGTAGGGGCGTTTGATCGGATTGAAGCAGAAAAAGCCGACTTTCACTCCCGAGTTCAAAAAGGCTTTCAGAAAATTAAAGAGAATGATCCGGACCATTTCACATGGATAGATGCAAGTCAAACAAAAGACCGTGTGATTGCAGATGTTTGGAAAATCATCATGCAGTTTTCAATCGAAACTTAAAAGAAGAATAATGTCGGAACAGCCTCCTTTTGCTGAAATTTTCGGCAATGACCCCATTAAACGACATCTTACACAGATGGTCGTAAGAAACTCCATAGGTCACTCGCTGCTGTTTGCCGGACCGGAAGGTGTTGGAAAAAGTCTTTTTGCCGAAGAATTTGCGAAGATGATTCTTTGCCGCAACGATCCAGCAGGAAGCCATTTATATAAATTAAATGCCGGAATGCATCCGGACCTACATATCTACCGTCCTGAAGGTAAGATTGGCATGCACAGTCTAGCTGCAATGCGTTCTTTAAGCGAGGAGGTTTATTTACCTCCCTACGAAACTGACCGCAAAGTTTTCATTATCTATCATGCCGACAGGATGCTTTCATACAGTGCTAACGCCCTTCTAAAAACTTTTGAAGAGCCTTCTCCTGAAACAGTTATCTTGCTTTTGAGCAGCTCTCCCGAGCTACTCTTGCCGACAATTCTGTCACGCTGCAGCGTATTTCGTTTTCATGCGCTTAGTGACGAAGAAATGATCTCCTTATTGATGAAAAGGGAGCAATTGTCTTTAGAGCACGCCATGCAAATTACAAATCTATCCCAAGGTTCTGTGACCAAGGCGTTGCGCCTTTGTCAAAAATCTGAAGACCCCATTCGTGCTTTAATGATAGAGATGCTTACTTTCGGCAAATTTGAAAGTTATAGTTTGTTAGCAGCTAAAGCAAAACAACTTGCGGAACTGATTGAAGAGTCGATGAAACATGCCGAAACAACATCAAAGGAAGAGTTACTCAAAGCGTATTGTGATAAACCGACTCCGACTCAAAAAGAGGGGATGGAAAAAGAGATCGATGGAATCGTAGCGATGTGCTTAATGAACGAAGCCGAAGCATTCTTCGATATCCTCTTAACGTGGTTTCGCGATCTACATTTACTTAAACTTAATGGAAACACAAAATATCTTTATAATGGAGATCGCCTAGAAGCGTTGCAGAAAGCGGTAAAAAATCCAGTCACACCTCTTGAAGATCTTTTAGGGGCTGTAAAGGCTACAAAACTCTCGCTTGCCCGCTCTACACCTCTACATCTGTGCTTGGAAAACCTTTTTCTGCGCCTCGAAATGATCAAAACATAAAATGCCACTTTTCATTTAGATGAATTGTGACATTGTATGTTCTGTGGATATACGACTAGAAGACAACATTCTACAAGTGCGAACCACCCATGCAGGCTTCGGTACAAAAACCATAAAATCCTAGAGAAAGCATGTTTACTATGCTGTAAACTCCCGATTTTAAACCTGAACTAGCGAGTTCAAAAGAACTAAAAGTAATATCAAACAAAAAATCTGAGTTGCAAACACATGCAAATACTAATGCAATTAAGCCTATAGCAGCACCGGCTACAAATTCTACTGAGCTGATCAATAATTTAATCGGGGAAATAAACATAGGTCCTATAATAGGAATTGCCTGCCCTAGGCTGAGGACTCTTTGGAAATTCCATAAACATCCCATTTCCGCTGAATTCATGCTACTAACACAAGCCATATTGATCTCCTATATTAATGATCTTGATAAAATATTTTAACTACAAATCCTATTGGATACATATTTTTCCATTTCTAAAGAAAACTTAATTCTAATGGTTTAACGTATTTAAAGTACAGACATATGACTACAAATAAATGACGCTGTAATAGCTGACTTAAATTACGTACAGCCCGCTTAAATCAACGCAAAGCGATGCAGGCCCATCAAACCTGAAGAACGTGACACAGACCTGAAAGAACACGCTGACTCAATTTTATGTTTTTTTCTCTAGGTTTGCCATGTATTATTGGCGAATGCGTAAGCGTCAATTATATCATTTGTGTTTTCAATTATCTTTGCGCCTCTTGATGCTTCTTTGCGTTAAAAAAAATAATCTAGTTCACCACATAAATAGAATTAGAGGTTTAAACTATGCTTAAGATGCTTTAGGCAAAGCAAACCTAACGAAACAGTTGTACGAGTTTATTTCTTTTAACGCAAAGAAACAGCAAAAAACGCAAAGGGCGCAAAGAAAAATTAAGATGTTCAAATTTACGCTTACGCGAATGCTGTTATAGCTTTGTCAAAAGCCCAAGCTTTATAAACGATAATAAAGCAGTAGCTATTGATATTTTCTACTAGATCCACAAAGTGGAATTTTGCCCACTGTTCTTGTGACTTTGTTTCAAAAAAAACCATCTATCTTAGCCCTCTAGAGCTGCTTTTCTTTCTGCTACAAAGGTTCTTTTTTAGCTGCAATAAAAAAAAGAAAAGAAAGTGTTGCGCGCAATCTTGTAATGGTGTAACATTACATATATAACCAAAGGAAGTTGAATCTTCGCTCATTAACTTATGACATGGACGACAGACATACAGTTTATGGACACATTATCTAAAATAAACATTTCAATTCTTAAGACTAGTCTCTTTCAAAAAGAGAACAGCTACGTAACAATTTCTGCAACAAGTAGAGACTGTACTACATTTTCCGTCTGCCTATTTATTTGCTTATCTTGGCGAGCCTAGTTCTCGTTTTCCCATACGACTTATTAAATTAAGTCCTTTTGAACACAACTAAACAAATTTTATTATCTTTCAAATAAGGAGAATTTTCATGGAAACTACTATGAATCATTTTACACCCGCGCCCTGTTTTTATTTATTTAATCAAGAAGCAGCAATAGTTTACCCAAAATTAAGCGGCGAATTTGTCAACCAATCACTTAAAAACATCATGGGAATTGTCGATCACCTATTGGTTTCCAATCCCGAGTCACTGTTTCTTTTTGACCCGGCATCCTGCAACAACCAATGCCACCTCTTTTCTTTAATCAATGCTCAACTACTTAGTCATGCAATGACACAGCAACAACAGCAACAGAGCGACATCAAGGCTGAGATTCCGGATAAAAAATTTATCTATCTTTCATTCTTTTTGAGCCATGCCTTCCTTGCGAATTCAAAATTGTGTGAGCAAGTTGCACGCAAAGCGCTTCAAACAATGAAGTCAAATGAACCCACTAAACAATTTTGCATGTTTATTAAAGATCCAGAAGGCAAAAGCGTCCGGGCAGCAAGAAATGCGATCAATGTTTTATTTGCGGATCATATGAAAACGGTCCTCTCCAAAAGAGAAGATCCCCTTTTTAAGGAACTTGCTCTTTTAGCGCATGAACCTAAACTGACTTCTTGCGAAGATAACGGGCCTATCCTGTATACATTACCAAAGTTTGCAGGAGTTGCTTATTTTGTTGACGCCATCTTTAAAGAGGAGATTTCGGTCCAATTCAAAGTTAAGGTGGTAACAAAAGAAGGTAATGGTCTTCTTTGCCATACAGTACATCATTTTCCGTCCGTGCCTGTCATTGTTTTTGAGATGGTTGCGACAGATCAAACACTCTCCTATAAAGATTTTGAAGAGATTGCAAAAAAATGCCCTTCTTTTTCTCAACGGAACATCAATCAAAGCAAACGCCACAAAAATTCTGACTCTTGTGGATTTTGTACAACCAGACAAATTAATGTTGAAGGCTATCGCGAGAGATTTCAATCTATTTTTGAACGATCAAATGAGATGCTTTTGGCCCTCGGAGCAGACTTTGTACTTCAACGCCAAAAATCATTTGAGGGCTTTTTCACAAATACAGTTAAATATCCCCTACTTACAGCTCTGTTTAAAGAGAGCAGAGACAACATACAGAAATTTTGCCTTTCCATGGATAAGCCTTTAAGTTTGTCGGTGCTGCATGCTCAACCAGATAGTGCATCGTTTGCAGCTGAAGATGCTCTTATTATGGACGCTACATTTGAGACACATTCTAAGAAACGAGGGTTGGTACTCATATGAAAAAGCTTGGAATTATTGGAGGGGCGGGACCCTTGGCCAGCGCTCTCTTTTATGAAACTTTGGTTCAGGAATGCTATCGACTTAAGCGTTCTTTGCCGGAAATTTTATTGCTTAATTATCCGTTTACGCGTGGATTAACTCCGGAAGAGAAACAGATAAATAGCGTGCAGTCACAAAAGGAACTAAGCTGCTGTCTGGATGCTTTGGAAATAGGTGGAGCAGAAGTTGCTGTTTTAGTTTGCAATACATTGCATCTTGAATTGGCAAAGGTCCCCCAAAGGTCTGTCCGCTTTCAATCCATCCCTTCTTTAGTGCTTAAAGATATTAAGGAAAAGCGAAGTGAGCGCTTGTTGTTACTTGGAACACAAAACACATGTCATTCACCTCTATATCAAGAAACAGGTAAAACATTTTTTTTGCCTTCTATTGTTGGTCAAAGTGTCATCGATGGAGTGATTAACAATGTTTTGGAAGGGAATATTTGCAAAAATGACTCTCGCTTGATCGAAGAACTCATAAAGACATATCCAGAACATATTGAGGGAGTTATTTTAGGTTGTACAGACCTTCCTGTACTTCATCATCATTTTCCGCTGCGATCGGATATAACAATTTATGACTCAGTAAAAATTTCAGCAAAATCAATTTTGAGGTATCTATGAACGCATTAAAAAATCTCTGTATAACATTCCTTTTTTTTCTTAGCTCTTGCAGCAATCAGGAAAATTATAAAATTCCGATTGCAATCCTGACTCCTGTGACACACCCGAGTCTTGAGCAAATTGAAAAAGGTTTCAAAGAAACAATGGAGGCTGAAAGCCCAGGAAAATATTCATTCACAACTTACAACGCTCAAGGAAATAAAACTTTGATGCGCGGAGAGGTCGAAGAGATTGCTCAAAAGGGCTACTCTCTTGTTTTTACAATAGGAACTTCCAGTTCTCAAATGACAAAAGAAGTCTTTTCCAAAAAAGCGCTTCAAACTCCAATTGTGTTTGCCGCCGTAAATGATCCGGTGGGATTCCATATTGTTTCTTCAGAACAAACACCTGGAGGATCTATTACAGGTGTAAAGGAGCTGCTCAATTTTAATAAGGAACTAGAGCTTGTACTAAACTTTAAGCCGACTATCAAATCTGTGTTGCTTGTCTATAATTCGATGGAACCGGGTCTAACAAAGGATCATGAAGTGGTAAAGTCTATCTTGAAAGATAAAAGAATTGAGCTAATAACAGTCGAAATTTTTCAAACGAACGAAATGATGCATAAGATTTCTCCTTTCATTGAAAAATCTGATGCCGTTTTAGTGCTTAAGGACAATACAGTCGTAGGCGGATTAGACGTTCTAATCAAACTCTGCAATCAGCAGCATATTCCACTTATTACAAGCGACCTTGACTCTCCAGGCCGAGGTGCAGCCTTTGGATATGGTGTGTACGAGATTGATTTTGGTATTGAGGCTGCAAAAAAGGCTTTGTTGATCTTAGAGCAACGTATTTCAGCAGGTAATATTCCTGTTACACCTGTTTCACAGTTTACTTTTATGGTAAACCGGAATGCAGCCGAAGCACAAGGCATTGATTCGGCACTCCTAGAAAAGGAGGCTTTTGAATGATACTTCCTATCCTGGATCAGGCTTTAATTATATTGCCCTTGCTAATAGGAGCCTATATCACACTTTCATTGCTAAAAGTTCCAGACTTTAGCTTGGAGAGCGCTTACCTTTTCGGTGCCGTCATGGCCTTTGTAGGTCAAGATTTACCTCTACCCTTGATTATCTGCAATGCAATGCTTGGAGGAATCCTGGTCGGCACTATAGTCACCACCTTGAATCAGTATCTCAAACTGCCCTATCTGCTAGCAGCAATCATTTCGAATGGGCTTTTTCATGGGATTACGCAATATGTACTTGGTACATCATTGAAAAGCTTTCATCCAGCACTGATGGTCTCCGAGCATTATCTGTTTGCTTTGGTAGGTGTTTGTTTAGTGGTCGTAATAGGATTTGCATTACGCTCTCAATTGGGATATAGCATAGCGATTTTTGGAAATAATCCTTCATTTTTTCGTCATCATCCCATTTCAGGTCGCTATGTGATCTATTTTGGAGTTTTAGTGGCACACGGATGTGCCGGAATAGGCGGATTCTTTTTCGCATTATCCAATGGTTTTGTGGATTTAACAATGAACTTCGGAGTCATCCTTCTTTGTTTGACAGCCCTTATTTTGGGAAAATCTATCCTAAGAACCCATCTTCCAAATATTTTGGTCCCATTGATCGGATTAGTCACCTATTTCTGTGTTCAACAAACTTTATTGCGCATCGGACTTGACCTCAAATATTTTAACTTCTTTCAAGCGTGCTTTATTCTCATTGCGCTATATTTTTTTCAAAGAAATCCAAAATCCTCTTTAGATCATTTAGGAGTATAAAATGAATGTTATCAATGTTTGTTTTCAGCATCATAAGCAGGCTCCTTACTTTTTTAAGGATCTCTCATTTGCTTTGGATAAAGGTCTCATTCATGCTCTGCATGGAAAAAATGGTGTAGGGAAATCCGTATTTCTTAATGTGTTGTATGGAAATATGGATCCGGAAGCTATAGTAGGGGGTGAAATTATTTCTGAAAAAATCGAATTGATGAATCAGCAATTTGATCAAGCCCTTGTTGGACAGTTCACCTTTATAGAAAATATACAATTTGGATCGTTAGGAAGATTTCCTAGCCCTTTTTTTCGATTAAAGGCTTTATCAAATGTTTTGACGGATGACTATCTAGCGCTTATTGAAACGTTTCACATTAATGTGAAATTACCTGTCAATAAGCTGTCAGGAGGTCAACGCCAAATCCTAACCCTCTTAACCCAAGTTCACCACTCTTCTGAGAAATTTACTCTTTTTTCGTCATACAAATAATTTAACCAATCGCGTAACCCCCTAATCTTCAGCCATATGGGAGTTATGAACATTTTAGCTTGTATTTGTAG
>JACCRY010000058.1 GCA_013813265.1 Parachlamydiaceae bacterium | reverse complement strand
GCGAAAGTTGCAGCTGATGCAATTCTTGACGACGTCGTAGCCATAGCTACGACCGAGGAGAGAAGTGCGTCAGATGCAACTTTTCAGCCAACTGAAGCATCTTTCCAATTTTTTCACAGCCTCGCAGTATAACTCAGTGAGCTGTAAAAGATTTTCGTTGTAGCAAATAAGGGTTTGCTTAAATATAAAATTTATAGCTCTCTGTGATCCTCAGATAATCCACAAATGTACAAAATTATGCCAGGAAGCTCTTTTGCCATCGATGAGTTCGCTACATTACTTGTGCTTCTATTTTCTGCTTTTTGTTATCTGCTATATCGACTGAAAAAGCAAAGTTTCTTCCCGCAAATTTATGTGTCCACTTTAGTTCCTTTTAAAATTTCTAAGAAAAACTGGAAGGAACGTTTTAGCAATCTTCCGGATCAACTTAAGTTAATAGCCTTATCGGCTTTGTTATTGGCAATTATCGATCCTCGATTCTACATGGAGCGATACCCCGGGGCTTCAAATTCTCACTTACCTAATCAGGACAAGCTTGCGACTGAAGGAATCGCTTTGTATTTAGTTCTGGATCAATCCGGGTCGATGGATGAAAAAATTGATGTTCGTTCTTCAAAAGAATATTTGGAGCCTATCACAAAAATTGGGTTTTTAAAACGTGCTACAGAAGCTTTTATTAAAGGAGATCCCGCTTTTGGCCTTTCAGGAAGGCCACATGACTTATTGGGCATAGTACAATTTGCAAGGACGGCCCAAGTTATTGTTCCATTGACATTAGATAGAAAAACCCTTCTAAACAAACTTTCCGCTTTCAATATTGTACAAGATCCTGATCAAGATGGAACGGCTATCGGATATGCTCTACTAAAAACAGCGCATCTCATCGTGGCAACGAAAAATTATGCTCGTGACCTGATCGGACAAGGAAAACCTGCGTATGAAATTAAAGGTGCTGCGATCATCTTGGTGACAGATGGGATGCAGGATCCAAATCCCTTAGATATTGATTCCAGATGGCGTCAAATGGATCCTCGAGAAGCTGCTGCTTATGCTAAAGAACAAGGTATTCGTGTTTATATCATCAACGTAGAGCCAAAATTTGCGTCTGAGAAGTTTGCTCCGAATCGTCGGCAAATGCAAAGTGCTGCCGAACTGACAGGCGGCAAATTTTTCTTACTTGGAAGTTCGACAAATTTGACGAGCATTTATTCGGAAATCGATTCTCTAGAAAAAAGTTCAGTGCCCATTCAAGGAGAGGTAGCAGATGCTTTAAAGAAAAAACTGGCAAAAGAAAATCTTCCTGAGATCTATACAACTTACTTTTTAGCGCCTTTTTTAATCGCTCTTGCACTTGTTTGCCTCATGCTAGCTGTGGTTTTAGAAAGCACTCTCTTACGGAGAGTGCCATGATTCCATTTGATTTACATTATCAGTGGCCGTCAGCAGCCTATCTTATTTTGCTAGTTCTGCCGGCACTTCTTTGCTTCTGGGCTCTTTTTGTCTATCGACAAAAGATTTCCTTTGTAAAGGACATGATTTTGAAACGTTCTTCAGCAGTCTTCTGGATAAAATCCGCTATATTTCTATGCGCAATAATTTTTTGTGTCATTGCCCTTATGCAACCTGTTGGGAACGGTCACTATCCAGAAGGAGTTGTTCCAAAAAAAGCTCCATTACATGTGGAGGATCTGCCTTTTCAATTAAAACGGAAAGGACATGACGTTATTTTCCTTATCGATGCTTCAGCATCTATGCAAGTACCCGATACACGCTTGCAAAAAAGTCGTCTGGATTATGCAAAAATAATCGCGGATGAAATTATTGCAACATTATCCGGAGAAACCATTTCACTTTATGCGTTTACATCAGATATTTCGCAGCTTGCTCCTTTGACACTTGATTATCTCTTTACGCGTCTAATGATTAAAGAGATTCAAGTGAATGAAGGAGGCATTCCAGGGACTGATATTGCCAATCTTTTGCAAAAAATGCGCATTAACTTCTTTCCTGAAGATGCTACTCCTGCAGAATCGTCCAGATTGAAAACATTCATTCTATTGTCTGATGGCGAAGATACAGCGCTCGAATTTTTTCCGGAAGCGATGAAAACTAAAGGATTGCATGATTTGGCAAAGTATCTGGAGAGCGCTGCTCAAAATCACGTGCGCTTTTATACGATTGGTATGGGTTCAGTTTCGGGTGGTGTCATCCCTAATATAACTGACCAAGGAAATCCTGTTATTTCCAATCTTAATGCAGATTTACTCAAGCTTTTAGCAAATACAGGTCGTGGGAGCTACTATGAGTCAAATCTGTACACTCCGGCACAATTGGTTAAGGACCTTTTGAGCGACATGGCGAAAGATCCTCCTTATTATGAAGAGAAGCTAGAAGCAGTCAATAGTGCTCTTTTGCAAGCTCTTTTTGGAGAGAACACGCTTCTATACGATCGATACTTTCAGATTCCTTTGGCTCTAGCCATTATTTGCTTGGTTTTTACTCTCCTATTCCCGAATTCCTTAAAAGAGTCGATAAGAAGCGTTTTAAGAATCGGACCCCTTCTTTTGCTCTTTTGCTTTGTAGAGAATGAAGTCAAAGGGGATGAAGACTTTCATGTAGCTGAAATTAACAGAGCTAAAGCTTATGCAGAAGCAAAGATGTATGATCAGGCACGAACTCTTTATGAAGGACTTTTGCGTTTGCCGATTTCTGATCAGCAAAAAGCTGCCTTGCAATATAATATTGGAACTCTCTATCTCGAGGAAGGATCTTGGGATCTGGCAATTCGTCAGCTAAGTGAGACGGTCGCCAAAAAAAATCTACAACCTTTTCTCTATCGAAAGCTTTATACTAATTTAACACTTGCTCAGTATGAGAAGGCACTTAGTTTCGACAACGATCCTTCAGAGACATTAAAACAGCTTGGTGATGCTTTAAAAACTAGTAAAAACCTTCCAGAAAAAGAACAAGCAAAATTGAGAATGGTCATTAAGGGAAAAATGTTACTTTTGCAAGAAGAGGTTTCCGACAAGGACGTAAAAAAGAGTGAAATAAATCGAATACAACGACTTTATAATGGAATTAGTCATGCACTAGAAGCTCTTAAATACCTTGAAGAGCAAAAAATGACAAGCCAATTGGTCACAGATTATGTGGCTCTTTTTGCTGAACAACAAAAGCAATGGATTCCTTTATGGGAGAAAAATAATGAAACAAGTCCTTCATTTGATGAAGCCTTAAAAGCTTATAGGGAGCTTACAAAGGCTACAGATAATAAAGAGTTTCGTAAAGCAATTAACTTCGGAAAAGTATCTCAAAACTTTCTTTCTCTTTTGATGGAACAATTGGCAAAAGGCTCGCTTTTGCAAGAAAAACTTCGTCGGTTGCTCAATGGCTATCAGCAATTATTAGTTAGGAAGAGCTGGAGAAATAAGCTTTGGGAAACTCTCCAACAACTTTATGAAGCTATCGAACATGAAGAGGGAATAAAGGAGATTAATTTTGAGATCAATCGAAGCCGACAGGATTTATCTCAAGCAATAGAAGCGTTCCAAAATGGGAAATTTTTCTTTGCCCAAATGTTTGCCAAGGACGCTGCTCAGTGGATAAAAATTGCATCTGCTAAAACTGCTCCTATGACAAGTAAAAATCTTCTTGTGACGATGATTCAACAGCAGGAATATTTGATTAGGCTTGCAGAGCTACTATTGGAAAAAAAAGCAGATAACGAATTGACTAAATTGCTACAGCCTCTTCTTTCGGAAGGACAAAAAATCTTTAAGCCTTTCGGAGATCTCTATTTCTCTACTCTATATCAAGAGCAAGTGGAAGCTTTTAGCAATCAAGGGCTTTGTCAATCTACTCCTTGGGGCGAAGTCCTTCCGCTTTTGGACGCAGGGAATCAGGCTGCTGCTTATGCTGAAGCTATACTTGTAGATGCGAGTGAAAGCTTAGACCAAAGGGTGATGCAAGTATGGTTATTACAACAATCAGCAGTTAATCAGTGGCAAAAGGCTTTAGTAGAAATTAACCACCCAACAGCGCAGAGCTCTTCCTGCCTTGGAGGAGGCTCCGGTGGAACTTCTCCTGTATCTGCATCCAACGAAAGTTTGACAAATTTATTGCAAATGGAAACCCAAGACAAAAAGCCCTTAGCGCCATCTGCTAATCAGCAAACAGTCTTACATCCTTGGTGAAGCCTCTCTCACAAATAGACATCCATTATTTTTTCAAAGAAAGTGCGTCGATTCCTGGAAGAGTGCCGAATTCAATATATTCTAAGGTGGCTCCCCCTCCGGTAGATAGATGAGTCATTTGCTCTGCAACATCTGCAGCTTGAACGGCAGCTAAAGAATCTCCACCCCCGACTATTTTAATTGCATCGAGATACGCCATTGCTTTAGCAAATTCTAACGTCCCAGTCGCAAAGTCTTTAATTTCAAAGACTCCCAGTGGCCCATTCCACAGCACTGTTTTTGCCTTTTGAATTTCTTGCGTAAATAGTTCTAGTGTTTTAGGGCCAATGTCGACTCCTTTCCAGCCTTTAGGAATTCCCTCATGTATGTTTACAACTTTAGTAGGGGCACCTTTTTCGATTGATTCTGTTATCAATGTATCACAAGGTAATAATAAAGAAATCCCACGTTTATGACTTTCACCCAAAAGAAATCGGGCTTTGTCGATTTGATCTTCTTCATAAAGAGAATCACCTATATCAATTCCCTGTGCTTTAAAAAAGGTGTAGGCCATAGCCCCTCCAATTAAGAGGACATCGACCTTACCTAAAAGAGCCGTCAATGCTCCCATTTTAGTTGAGATTTTAGCGCCGCCAATGACTGCATAAAAAGGTCTCAACGGATTTTTTAGGGTTTCCCCTAAAAATTGAATTTCCTTTTTAAGTAGATATCCGGCCGCAGCATTTTCCGGGAAGAATTTTGCAATAGCAGCTGTCGAAGCATGAAAACGATGTGCAGTACCAAAAGCATCATTGACATAGATGTCTCCAAGCTTAGCCAACGCTTCGACAAACTCAGGATGTTCCTTTGGGGCTTCTTCACCTGGGTGAAAACGCAGATTTTCCAGCAGGATAATTTGATTTGGCTTAAGTTTATTCACAAGCTCTTCCACATCTTGACCGATACAATCAGGAGCCATCGTTACTGGAAGGTGTAGAAATTCTTCAAGGCGCTTAGCACAGGCTGTCAGTGAAAGATGATGCTCTTTTTTGCTTTTAGGCCGTCCTAAATGGCTCATAAGAATGAGAGAGCCACCTTCTTGAAGTACATATCTGATAGAAGGAAGGGTTGCTACAATGCGTGAGTCATCAGTAATATTGCCTTGCGCATCCAAAGGGACATTAAAATCTACTCGCATAAGGATTTTTTTTCCTTGAATGTCAAGGTCTTCAAGTGATAGTTTTTGCATGAAAAGTACTTAATCCTTTGGATTATGCGAGGTTTAAAGTGATGCCAAGCTAACCGCGTGTGGTATAGCTTTATCAAATCAGGTGTTTTTTTGCAAGTAATGCGTGGAAAAACTAATCGTTATTTAAAGTATTGCAAGCTATTGTAGGTTATCATAGCGAACATCCCTTCTATGATTTTTAAGGACAAAACATTATGAAAAAAGCATGTCTCTTGATCTTGATTCAAGCTACAGCATTCTTAGACCTTTTTGCGGCTCCAATACGTTCTTTCCCAGAATTAACCTCCGCAATGCACACGGGTAATCGTTTTGTTATGCTGCTCGATCTACAGCAATGCACAGGAAAGGCTGGCATGCCGACAGGATACATTACACCTACGGCAATGATGTTAGTGCCTGAGACAGGAACAACTCCAGAAAGGGTTGTGACTTCACATTTCCATTTTACCGATCGTTCAGGGAAGCCGACTTACGAATATGTCAAGTTTACCTTGTATTCAGATAATACCGTCATCGTACAAACGACCTTTTATGAGCCTCAAAGTTTCGCACAAATCGGCCTGCCCCATACTTTTAATTGTCTTATAGGTAAAGGAATAGAGATATATTCAGAGTAAATAACATGTTTTTCTTCTAATTGTTTTTTGAAGAGAGCCCATGAGAAAATCAAAAAAAGTCGAGAGTATATTTCAAGAGTTTTACGAACTTCATTCGGCATGTGGCACATTATGCCGCATGCAGCATGCAGCATAATGTGCCTAGGTTTAAAAAATGACCCTTGCGGCTATGGAGTAGGTATGTATACATTTAACCAGTAATAGCCAACCACTCATCTTTTGCATTTTTTGAAGGACGAAGATCATTCAACGGGTTGTCCTTAGAAGCATTGTTCGCATCTTCTTTTGGAATTTGTAGCAATCTAAAAGGGTTCACAATGTATATTGGGCGGAGTTCACCAGGATTTACTTTGAAGCAGAAATTAACCTTTGCCAGCGCACTGTCTTTAATAAGTTGATTGACTACCCCGTCGATGATGCGAGAAGCAGGTTTAGAATTAATTCAAAGCCGGTAACATGAATAATAGACTTGAATGCGACGTTCTTCTCCTTGTCTTCTTTCTTGCTTCGTTTCTAAATGACATGATGATATTTTAAGTAGATGTATCGATTTTACAAGTGATTAACGACAAAGAACAGGATTTATATCATCTTTTAAGCGATCCCCAAAAACATAACCTAATTGTTTAAATGCATGGAGGTGGGGGTCGTTTTCATTATGAACGTAAATGCTTACTTTCTCAGCGTAAGTTATAAGAAAAAATTCTTGTCCTGGACGCTTTTGAAGTTCTGAAAAATTAACCTCTTTCTCAGAGGAGAAAAAGATGATATTTCCAGCTGTTGAAGAGAAGATGGAGTTATCTACTGAAGGGACTGTAAATTCAGATTCTGGATTGTTGAGGCAAAGAAGTAGACCGCTAACAACACCTTGGATACTACTATGTTCACCAAGGGGGGCTTTTTTTTTAATCCAAAAGGAATATTTTGAGGTAGATTCTTCTGGAGTAGAATGGGCAGGAAGGGCAATGCTTGGAAGAAATTGGTCATAACCAAAGCGCAAAAACTTGATCCCTGTTAGATCTGAAGCAATTTTTGCCAATTGCTTGCTAAGAGCGAATTTTTTGATCGCAGTGCTTTTTCTCCAAAGATCTCGTCCATTGGCATATTGTTTTTCAGTTTCGGAAAGAGTGACCCACTCGTCAATTTTTGATGAAGATTGACGAGTTAATCCATGGATCTCATTTTTTAGAAGCTGCAGCTGTTCGCTTTCTAACATCCCTTCAATTTCAAGGAAATGATGTTTTTCAAAATGTAGACGTTGTTCCTTCGAAAGGGCAAATTTAATCATGATGGCTTCTTTTGTTGCTTGCTCGATCATAGCCTAGGATGAGCTTTAATCTCCAGGGTTATCTATTTCAAGGATTTCAGATTACAGGCTTTATGACTTACAAAATCCCAAAAATGCCCTTATTCAATCTGGAATGGATTTGGCTATAACTTTGTCCCTTCCGAGAAACAATCTAGATATTCCCACTAGCTGAAACGGCGATTCCGCTTTAACCCTGTAACTTCTCTTAGAATATCCAGATCCCTGAATTGATTAATCAATGGCTGAGCGGTTGTATACGAAATTTCCAAAGAAGCAGTAATTTCCTGGACTGACACATGAGGTTTAATAAATAGATGATCTAGCAGTGCAATGGCCATAGGAGAGGCAATTTTTTTTTGAATTAGTAACTTTTTATGGTTATCAGCAAGAGCCAGCACCTTTTTAATAGTTCTAAGAGCATCTTCAGATGTCCATAAAATTCCTTTTAAAAAGAATTGGATCCATTGCTCATACTCTCCCTGTTCCCTCACCAAATTAAGACGATCATAATATTCTTGCCGATGTAACTTAAAATAATAGCTCAAATACAGGAGAGGCTTTTGCATAACTTTCTTCCAACAGAGATAAAAAGTAATTAGGAGTCTTCCTAACCTTCCATTACCATCCAAAAAGGGGTGAATTGTCTCAAATTGATTATGGATTAAAGCTGCAACGATCAGAATTGGAAGATTTTCTTCTTTATGCATGTAGAGTTCTAGTTCTCCCATTGCGTGTAAAGCTTCTGATGGTGGAGGGGGAACAAAAGAAGCATTTTTGAGACTAGACCCAGCAGGACCAATCCAATTTTGTGAACGTTTAAACTCACCGGGCGTTTTTTCTCTACCCCTAGTATCGGTAAGTAAGATGTGATGAACTTCCTTGATGAGACGAATGCTCATAGGAAATTCTTCTAAACGTTTCAAACCGTGATTTAATGCTTTAATGTAATTGACGACTTCTTCAACATCTTGAATATTTTTTATAGGAAGGTTGCTTTCATATTCAAAAAGGTCTTCCATTGAAGCTTGAGTCCCTTCAATCTGCGAGCTGAGAAGAGCTTCCTTTTGAACATACATAGCAATAATATGTTCTACATTTGGGAGCAAATAACCCATTACGTCTAGCCGTCCAAGGGAGATATTTGCCTCGGCTAGCAATTTACCAAGCGAGCCATCCATCTTAATCGAGGGAATAGGAGGGAGTGGTTTTGGAATAAATGCCTTATATCCTGTCGGCTGAGTTACATTGTGCCCGCTTCTATCCCATAACCTTTTCTCCAAAAAATCTACATCTTATTCCACTTTGCCGAAATAAACGAATAAAAACAACGCTCTTATTCAAGCAAACTAGAATAACGAGGTTAAGATCGCCTTCTTATTCCAGTATTCCGTGATATATTCTTAAGTGAATGCTCTTATTCAAGCAAACTGGAATAAAGATCTATGAACCTAAAAGAAGATAGTTAAATTCATTGACATAGTAATCATGCTCCCCTTCATCGGTAACCCATGCAGCTTTCAAAATGTTGGAGATCACCGTTCGATTTTCATCCTTTAAATCTGTGGCTGGAAGAGACTGATCTGGGGAGAGTAGCAGTAATTCAAGCCGATTTAAAGTAGTGGAGCGAATTAAATTTTGATACCAAATGAAAATTTTAGGGTCTGGGACGTTTTCTAATGTCAGCAAATGTAAAAGATGTTTCAAGTTAAAGTACAATTTCTTTAAGCTAATTGATTCGTGAATTTTTAGTAGTTGATTTTGAAAAGTATTTTCAAAATATAACAAATTTTCTAATGTTTCAGGGCGGTTTTGAAGATTTTCATCTATGAGTGATTCTAATCCTGCCTCTTGAACATAGATCATAAATTGCCCAAAAGGCATTGTAGCATACTCTTGCTGGAGAGCTGAGATTGCGCGAATGATTTTTTCTTGCAAATTATTAATGATAACGCGGTGCCTTTCCCTGTGAGCATTTCTTGAGTTCTGATTTTCCCAATTGTCCTGATTTTCTTGACGAGCTTCCTCTTCTTTAAGAGTCGTTAGGGAATGGTCTCTAGCTTGTCGCAAGACCATTAATTTGTAATAAAGCGGGTGGTTTTGATCAATTTCTTTTTCAGAATTCATCTGTAAGGAATGTTTCTCGACTTCTGCTTCCTTCTCCTTAGTAGGAATAAGAGTTAAAACTTGATGTTCAACTTTATCTGTGGAATTAAAAGCTATTTGTTCAGGCTGCTCTTCAGATTGTTTTGAAGAAGCATCAATTGTCTCTTCTGAAGAAGTTGCCACAAGCTCCTCACCACTATCGTCAATCAATAAATGACTGTTATAAGGGAAGTGCTCTGAGTTAAATTGGAGATAAGCATGGAGAAATTTGTAACGAGGGAAAAATGTAGCTAAAGCTCTTTGTCCACGTTCAGCCTTCTTCATCCCTTCAGAAGAATAAAGCACAATGTTAGGGAATTGAGTAAAACGGTTGATCTCATCAATTAAAGGTAGAAGGTCTTGTCCATTGTCGTCGCTCTTATATAGAGCGATGGCTTTCTTCATCAGTGACTCTCCAAAAGGATAATAACGGACTCCATTGTAAATTAAGTTTTCAGCCCCTGGTCGGATATAGGCAAGTGCTTTGGGCAAATCAAATCCGGTATATGGGTGATACTTCTTTAATTCAACTAAAGGAAAAAGTTCTCCAAGTCTCACAAAATTGGCTATATCTGTGCTGTTGCTCGTGTCTAAAGTTACATTGACAAGTAGGCGGTTGAGGGTTTTTAAATCAGAGATTTTACGCAGTTCCATTAGGGTTGAATCAACAGTAATTGCTGCTTTTGGCATAAACCACTGCAAAAGACTTGGGATGGGCTGAGCGATAATTAAAAAGTGATTGAGATCATCGCCCGTATAGATGCGTAAAATATAAGAAGTCTTATAAAAATGGCCTTGAGAGTCTACATTAGCGAGCGGAGGAAATTCAGATGCAAGGACTGCAGTCAGGTTATGCTTGAGAAAGTCAGGATCAGACCAATTTTGATTTTGAGGTTTTGCATGGTTGATTTGTGCAAAATTTAAGGCCATCGCAACATCTGCAACAGCTTGGGCAGCTTTGATCTCTTCTTCTTCGTTATGTCCTGCAATAGCAACATAAAAACATCCAAGAACAATGGCAAACAGAAAACCAAATGCACCTAGGCTTAGTAAGAATTCTTTCCATGTAATCGAAAAAAATAACGAGCCCTGATTGGGATCGTTGTCTTTTTTAAAAGAGGTCTCCTCATCATTAGAAAAGTCATCTTTCATTGATTTGCTTCGAGTCAAGGGGAGAGGTTGTGATAAGATCTGTTGCGATTCATTCTCTTCATCTTGAACATTAAGAGAGGCTGCTGGCTCATTTTCAGAAGGCAGATGGGTTTTATTTTCATCGATGGAGGTGAGTATTGGTTTGTCTTCAACTTTTGGTGTTGAAGCTTCAAGAAAAATTGTCGATGGCTCATTGCTCTCATCTATGTCCAATTGATCAAGTTGCACCTGTGGATACATTTCTAAATCCTCCACACGCAACATGAGCTCTTCAAGTTCAATGTCTGATAATTGTGACTGAATAGGTCGAATAGAGTCTAAATTTGCGGATATCGGATTAGCCTCAGTTGTTAAAAACACTTCTGCATCTGATAATACATCTAGTTCCCAGCTGTCGAGGTCATTTAGCGCTGCTTCTAAATTGAAGGAGTCCATTTCAGCAGATGGAGGCGTAGAATCGCTAGTTTTGTGAATTCTTGCATCAACCATTTGAAGGAGAAAGGAGTCGTCGTGACTAGCATCGCTATTTTGAATTTCTTGGTGAAATCCTTTAAACTGCAGTAAAGTAGATCCAATTTGTAAAAAATCCCCTTGTGTTAGAACCTTTTTGGCAAATGGAAAGTCGTTGATTGTAGAAAAGGGATCTTCAGCGACATTAAAAGCAATAAAGTTGTTGCCACTGAAAAAAATTTTAATGTGGACAGATTGAACATCATCTTGTGAAAGAGCGAGGTCTGGTAAAGATCCTGGAGTAGCAAAAGATCCGATTATAACTGTATTTTTTTCAAAAATATAGGTTATCGGTTGGGTGTGTGGCGTCAAAGTGAGCTTGATCATCGGGGCCATTGTAGCCATCGTTTATGCCTTATTCCCATTCAGACACATTTTTCCAAAAAATCCATTTTCTTAATATCGTGGTTGTATAACTCGTACCCTTTCAAAATACAATTTATGGTTTAAACAGCACGAAAGCTTTCGCGGTTGAAGCCTCAAAAGTGACCCAATAGCTACATATGGGATCACTTTTGAGCCTTTAACACCGGGCAATTGGCGATGGTTAAACGGCAAATTGTATCTTGACAGTGACTGCTTTTGACCTTACAGGAAATTGCCGAGAATTGAGGTGGATCTGTACAGGATCAATTTACATGATTCGTTGTTCTTCTTATCAGGTTGTTTTTTAAAAGTCAATTTAAATAGCAGCAACTCGGTTAACTCATCCATAAAGGAAAATAAGATAAGCTATTACTGACTATATAGCTATTCAAAAGGACACATAGTCTTATGCAAAATTGTGTCGACAGTAAAAGAAATTTAAACTATAACACTGTCCTATGAGAAAAAAGGATATAGATGTTTATCAGCTACAATAAAGTTAGAATGCACGATACCGATATGGCTGGCATACTATATTTTGCACGCCAATTTCGCTTTGCTCATGATGCTTTTGAGGATTTTCTTGAATCAGAAGGGTATAGCATCGATTCACTCTTTCACAAATCCAATTTTATTTTTGTCATCGTGCATGCAGAAGCAGACTATTTGGCGCCTTTAAAAGTTGGAGATAAACTAGAAGTTCATGTTTCTACTGAAAACTTGGGGAACTCTTCTTTTGGATTTAATTATGAGATCTATAAGGATCAGAAAGTCCTTGTAGGAAAGGCTAAAACGGTGCACGTTTGTCTGGAACGCACGACACGTTTGAAGATGAAAATTCCACAGACGATTCGCACCCAACTGGAAAAGCATTTAGAAAATAATCAAATATCTTAATCCCTTAAAGCGGAAGGAGTTCTAGAAATGAAAAATGTAAAACTGATTTTTGGATGTTTAGCCTTGTTATTGAGCCGTGGCGAAATTCATGCTCATTGCCAAATGCCCTGTGGAATATATCATGATGATATGGTCTATGATCAAATTGATCAATATGTTGAAACGATGTACAAGGGTATTTCAGTTCTGAACAACAATAAGTTTAGTAACCCAAAAGAGCGCAATGAATTTGTTCGTTGGGTCCTTGAAAAAGACCAAGCCTCTGATGAAGCTGCTTCCTTGATGTGCAAGTATTTTTTACAGCAAAAAATTAAAAGTGGAGAGCCTGATACAGTTAAGCGACTTGTTTCTTTGCACAAACTACTTTGCAATCTCGTTATCATTAAACAAAATGTAGATCTTAAATTTATAGAAACTTTTTCAGATGAATGGGAGCAGTTTAAATTGATGTTCCATAGAGAAGGGTATGAGTGCGATATGGAGAAAATTAGGATGAAAAAGGAAGCCCTTAAAAAGGCTGCTGCTGCCGCCGTTCATGATCATGACCATGAGCATGGTAATGAGCATGAGCATTCACATGAACATGGTCATGATGGCGAACATGATCATAAACATCCACCTGCAAAATAGACCTCGAATTGTTAAAAAGGGGTTCTTTTTTCGCAGAGGCTGTGAAAAAATTCGAAATAATGCAGCAGTTAGGCGAAAGTTGCAGCTGATGTAATTCTTGACGACGTCGTAGCTATAGCTACGACCGAGAAGAGAAGTGCGTCAGATGCAACTTTTC
>JACCRY010000057.1 GCA_013813265.1 Parachlamydiaceae bacterium | reverse complement strand
GCGAAAGTTGCAGCTGATGCAATTCTTGACGACGTCGTAGCCATAGCTACGACCGAGGAGAGAAGTGCGTCAGCTGCAACTTTTCAGCCAACTGAAGCATCTTTCCAATTTTTTCACAGCCTCGCAGTATTTGCCTGTAAATAACAAGCGCAAAAAACTAAATCCTACTCATTCTACCACTTACAATCCTACTTATATTGTAAAAGTAGGATGACTTAACCCCTTTTTCATCTCTAGAGTTCTTCTACAATTGTGGTTGTAATAGTTTACTACATTTGTTACGATCAATAATTTCAAAAGCATTATTATAATGGAGGAAATAATGGATCCAGCAGTAAGCCTCTCTAAAAGTATGCCTGGATATCTTATCCAATGGGAAAAAATCGCGAAATTGGGTGCGAATCCAGAAGGATTAGATGCACATATCAAAGAGAAGGCGGAGAATTTTTTTCAAGAATTGAACCAATCTTTCGATGAATGGTCTTCACTATCTCCGAGAAGTACAGAGAAGCTGGAACGTTTGGTTTCTGTTATATACGCTTCATGTAACGAAGCTCCATTGTATACGTTGTTAGTGCAGTTGATCGAAAAAGGCAGCGAGGAGAAGGCTATTGCACTTCTTAGTGTACTAAAAGTCAAAGGGATACCCCTTGCCCCTAAGCTGTTACTTCTTGCCTACAAAAATAAGCTAGTTAATTTGGCTCTTGAAATTATTGGAGATATCCCAGGTCGTTTTCTTAAACACATTTTTGAAAATGGACAAACACAGCTGCACCTGGCATGTCAATACGATATGCTACCAGTTCTAGAACAGCTTTGGAAATGCAATATTGATTATCAAGAAAAACAAGACAGTCTAGGTAATACAGCTTTGCATTATGCTTGCGCCTCCGGAAATATACAAATCCTCAATCAACTGTTCGAATATGGCCATGCCTCAGTGATAGTGAACTGCAAAAACCTAAAGAATCAAACGGCCTTACACATGTGTGCCGGGACGAAAGAACCTAGCTTTATTCGGGTTCTAATAAGTGATGATTATCGTGCTGATCTTTTTATATTAGACAATGATCATTGCATGCCCTTCCACTGCGCTTGCAAGGTAGGGGATATCGAAATAGCAAAAGCCTTCTACCTAGCCATGACTAGGCAAGATAAAATCAAAACAAATAAAGCTCTCCCCTATGCCTTATTCTTAGCTAGCCAAGAAGGCCATCAAGCAATAATTAAATTATTGATTGATGAATATCAAGTTGATGTCAATAATATTGGATTTCATCCTCTTATCGCCTCTTTAAAAAGCCAAAAGCAAAGCGTTGCTATTTACTTTATTCATCATGACAGGATTAATCTTGATATTAGGAACAATAATACCAATGTCTTTTTGAAATTAGCCTGTCAAATGAAAGCTTCTGATGAGATCTTTCTGGCTCTTTTTAGAAAAATTACTCTGACCCAAGAAGACCTTTATTGTCTGTGTGTCTATAAAAAAATCGCCTTAGTACAATTGGACGTGCAGGACATCGCTTGGGACGCTGTTGATCGATTGATAGACAACGCTCCGTTTGAAAAAAACCAAGACTCTCAAGAAATTAAAAAACCTCGCTTCTCTCAATCTCTTTTGCATCTGGCAAGTCTCCACAACTATTTTTTATTCTTAAAGTATCTTCTTGAAGTTAAAGGGGCAAGGGTTGATGTGAAGAACAGCGATCAAGAAACACCTTTACTTATTGCTGTTGCCCATCCAAATCTTGAGGTCGTTATCGAATTAATAGCAGCCAAAGCAAATATTCATGCGGTTAATAAATACGGAACGACTCCACTGCACAGAGCAAGTGCTCGGGATCAACGTGCAATTATGGATTATTTGATTTCGCACGGCGCAAGCATGGAATTGAGAAACATTGAAGGTCAAAGGCCTCTGGATCGAGCTTTAAATGAATCATCTTTTTCTTCTGCCCTTTTTCTCGTTTGGAAAGGATCGCTTTTGGATGTAACGCTACTACCGGAATCCAATGCAGTTAAATTTCTGATGTACGTTTGCGGGGAAAAAATAGAGGCTACAGATGAAATGAGACAAGCTGTTGTTAAATCCATTTTAAAAACTCGACCGAATCTTTTTTCGAGAGTATATCTAAAGATGTGGGAATTAGTCAACATCGTATCCAGGAACGGCAATTACCTAGTTTTACAAGCCTTTATTGATCATTTTTCTGACCGTCGACAATTGAAAACTGAAGAAAATGGTTTAAATTTATCAACGTCATCCATGTCTACTTCATTATCTTCCTCTTTTTTCGGCTTAACGAGCTCTCTGTTTGGGGTAAGCAGTAAAATTGATGCAGTTAAAGACGTTGATCAACCGGCAATTCAAACTAGGACATTGAAAGAGTTATTAAATAAGCCGGACAGTGAGGGAAACACCTCCCTGCATTTAGCTTGCATGAGCAGATCTACGCCTTGTGTGCTGTTGCTGATTGACTTCGAAGCAGATATTCTTCAAGCAAATAAAAACGGAGAAACTGCAATTGATTTAATGGTTCAATTTGGTTTAATAACCATCCTTCAAGAACTCTGGCACAATAAACAGATCATACCTTCAGATATAAAAAGTCACGAATGTCTGCTCTTTTTAATTTGTCAGGGAGGAAATGCAGAAATCGGCTTGCCATTAATCAAAGACATGCAACAAGCGAGTAAAGACCTCTCTATCCCCCCCTTTAAGGATGGACAAACATTTTTGCACGTTGCTTGCCAATATAAAAACCATGATTTAGCTAAAATCTTGCTACAGGCTGAGGTGAATATTACATCTCAAGACTGCTTTGGTCAACAACCTCTTCATTGGGCCATTGCGAGTCAAATGGAAGAGATCGCACTTGAAATTACTCAACGCATAGATAATTGTTCTGATTTGGATAAACCAGACAGGCAAGGTCGCACGCCACTACATTTGGCTTGTCGAAACAAGCTTCTACGACTTGTCGAAATGCTGACGGCGAAAGGCGTCAATGTAAATGCTTCAGATGCAACCGGAAGGTCTCCGTTGCATGAAGCTTTTGATGCAAAAGAACCGAATATTGCCCAAGCTCTCATTCATAATGGAGCAAACCCAGATGCCATAGATTTGGGAGGTTATACGCCCATTATACTTGCTGTTGAAAACGGATTTCCACATCTTGCTTTTCTGCTAGTAGAACTAACGGACGATCCGATAGGTTCACAAAGAAATACACGTTTAGGATATTCTTTGTTTCAATTGGCATGCGAAAAGGAATATTGGGGTCTTGCCTGTTTATTGTTTGAAAAAGAGGGGGCTCTTAATCACTTGAGACCGGCTTCCCTGCGTAGCGAATTTTGTCATTATGCACGCCGCAAGGGGAATGAACTACTCAAATCGAAAATTGATGTAAATGAACTAAAAAGCATTAAAAATAATACAACTCCCCTACACAAATCCTTATCGAAGCTAAATTTGCAAAATAGTAGTTTAAGCTCGTCTAGCAGTGGGATATCGTTATCAGCTTCCTCTGGAAAAGAATTGAGCAGTTTAGATGTAGATTTGCAAACAGTCACGCATTTCATCGAAAAACGTGAATATCTCAATACACGAGATTATCGAAACAGATTACCGATTCATATAGCCTGCATCCACGACTTAGCTGAACCCTTTAAAAGTCTTTTGAGTCTTTGTGAAAACGATCCTACCTTGAGTTTTGACAACTTTATTATTTTATCTCAGGAATTGGCCCTCTATGCACTTAGAGGAAGATCGGAAAAAGTGGTAAATGCCGTCATTAACATGGAATCTTTCAGCAAGAAAATGCTCTTCATTAAAGAACTTTTCGAAGTAACACGAGATTTTCTAAAACAAAACACCGCCTCTTTGGCTGAATTTGTATCTTTTTTAAATTTACCTTACTCCAAGGGCCTTTTAAATCAATTGCCAAAACTAAGAATTCTTTGCCAGGATAACCTCGAGCAGGCTCTCCAGAGCGATATTTCCTCCGGATGCAAGGATGAGGTATTTTCCGATTCGTTAAAAAATCAAATAGGAAAAAACCAGGAGACCTTTTTAGACCTTATGTATGAAAGAAATCGTACAAAGGATCTCTCCTATTTTAAAGGAACTAAGTTATTGACTCAATTCCGTGAGAAAGCAGATCTCCTAAGCAATATAATTACCAGCGGCAATTTTGAAATAGTCCCATTAGTATTTGGGCTTAAATTGCTCGACCCTGAAATCGCGCATTCTTCCTTGATGCCTTGCTGGCGTTCTCCGATTATTTTGAGCAAACTCGAAATGTTTAAGAAACTGGGTGTCGACTTAATGAAACAGGATCGGCAGGGTAATGCGCCTTTACATTGGGCGTGTCGGAATCCTCATCACGCAGCAGTTGTCTCTGAATTGCTAAAAAGTGAGGACGTAAATCAAAAGAATCACAGAGGCAATACTCCTTTACATATTGCATGTAGTCAAAGGGCACTACCAGAGCTTGTTCTTTGTTTGATTAATGCTGGAGCAGACCTTGCATCAAAGAACCTCGCGGGGAATACGCCACTTCATCTAGCATGCATGAATAACGATCCTGTGCTTGCAGCACTGTTGTTACAACAGTATCAAGAAAAGGATAAGCGCGATGTACCAATGATTCGAAATTCGAAGGGAGAATGGGCTAATCTGAGCTTGTTATGTAAAAAGCCATACGCACAAGAGTTACATGCAGGGGAACGCTCTTTTCTAACGAATTTGCTGGTGTTAACTAGTAGGAGCTCCTATTTTCACGATGGGCTGCAGTTACCGTCCGATAAGAGCTTATCTTCCATTCTTTTACCAATTGCAATGCCAGTAGAATTTATTGATAAAGTTCTGTTGTTTTTTCATTCGGGTGTGTTGGAAGTTGATAAAGCAAAATGGCTGGATTTTTTCAAAGAGATCGTTTATTTTGCGAATGAAGAACTAGATTCTGCTTGTAAAAAATGGTTGGAAGATAATTTTAACACGCTTACTAACATTTCAGAAGTAAAAGCAGAAGCTATAGATTTTTTTACCACATTGGGCACAAGTTGGGAGATGGAAATCAATCTTTTGCTCGATGACAAGTAAAACAACTTAGGCCTTAGCGTTAATAACACTTATTAAACTGACGCGCATTTGGAGAAGAAATCTAATCCATTCAGGGTACTCTGTAAAATCAAAATCGATAGATTTAGCAGCGTGAAAGTTCCCGCTGTTGCAACAAAAAAAATGAGGACATATTGACTTAATATTAGCCCATCTTTTTGTTGCAACCTGGGCCTTTCACGCAGCCAAATCTATTAATTTTGAATTAACAGTGTCTTAGTACACTGTATTTTTTTCGATTATTGCGACTCCCTCTTGTTATTTCTAAATTTATTTTCTATCAATTTGAGCATTTGCCGTTTTCTCTGAATAAATGGCGCTCTACCCATTTATTCGGAGTGGAAGTATCTGACTGTTACCTACAATTTCTAATAATATTCAATAATTTTGGGCTACCATGTCACTTTAAATACAATTGCATTCGCAAAATTTCCTGAACGAGTATCATAAAACCTTTATCTTTTTTAAGATCTTCATGGACATATTTAAGAGCCCTGCCATTTTGTTTAATAGCAGCTAAAACAAAACCCTTATCTTTTTTAACCTCTTCATGGGCGTATATAAAAGCTCTGCTATGTTGTTTAATAGCAGTTAAAACAAAAATTTTATCTTTTTTAAGCTCCAAATGGGCATATTTAAAAGCTCCGCAATGTTGTTTAATAGCAGTTAAAACAAAATCTTCATCTTTTTTAAGATCTTCATGGGCATATTCAAACACCCTGACGTTTAGTTTAACAGCAGCCAAAACAACGGCTTTATTTTTTTTAAGATCTTCATGGGCATATTGAAGAGCCCAGCTATCATGATTAATAGCAGTTAAAACAAAATCTTCATCTTTTTTAAGATCTTCATGGGCATATTCAAACGCATAGACGCCTCTTTTAACAACAGCCAAAACAACGACTTTATTTTTTTTAAGATCTTCATGGGCATATTTAAAAGCTTTGCCATCTTGATTAACAGCAGCCAAAACAACGTCTTCATCTTTTCTAAGACATTCATGGGCATGTTCAAGTGCCACTCCATATTGTTTAACAGCAGCCAAAACAACATCTTTATCTTTTTTAAGATCTTCATGGATATGTTCAAGAGCCCGTCCATGCTGTTTAACAGCAGCCAAAGCAATGTCTTTATTTTTGCTGAAATCTTTATGGGCATATTCAAAAGCAGAGCCATCTTGTGTAACAGCAGCCAAAACAACATCTTTATCTTTTTTAAGATCCTCATGCGCATATCTAAGAGCCCAGCCAGATTCTTTAACAGCAGCCAAAACAACATCTTTATCTTTCTTAAGATCTTCATGGGCATATTGAAGTGCATAGCCCCGTCGTGCAACAACCATTAAGACAAAGTCTTTATTTTTTTTGAGATCTTTATTTACATATTTAAGCGTTTGGTAATTGTTTAGGAGGCGAAGATCCCAGGGGCTTTTAATTAGAAATACTTGATAAAAAATTTCATATTTTGTTAACTCTTTTGGTAATCGATACCAAAGGAGCAAATATGACCTCAAAATCCCGTGAAAACAAATATACAGATCTTGAC
>JACCRY010000056.1 GCA_013813265.1 Parachlamydiaceae bacterium | reverse complement strand
GCGAAAGTTGCAGCTGATGCAATTCTTGACGACGTCGTAGCTATAGCTACGACCGAGGAGAGAAGTGCGTCAGATGCAACTTTTCAGCCAACTGAAGCATCTTTCCAATTTTTTCACAGCCTCGCAGGACCGCAACGCCAATACTGTCGTTCTCAAAGCAGTTGTGGAAGCTGACCCAGAGGCCAGTCGGGGCAAAGTTCCCAACACATAAGCGTAAACCCTCAATGTCATCTTGACAGCGAGTATAGGCAGGAGGATTACCCCCAAATAAGCGTTCTCTACGCTCTCCTGATCTGAATTCATGCGTAAGGATACAAATAGCTGCCTCTAGTGCGCTGGGAATAACGTAATCCGCGTTAGCATCTTCAGCAAAGGTTGCGACCATCTCTTCCTGTGCCCCAAAGCTTTCGTTTGCTCCCGGGTATGACATCCTTTTTCATAAGCACCCAATACGAGCGCTCATTTGGTGTAGACAATTGATTAAGAATTCTATCCTGAATGTAGCGGTAGCCCGTTGCCTCAGAGCCTGGGAATCGACTTTTAACAAGCACCCCTAAACTTTTTAAAGTTAAACCTGCGGGGACCAATACAAGCATATGGGTATCCCCTACTGTTTGGGTTGGGTCCACAGGATCGCGCCACTCTAGGCCATTAACTAAACTTGAAGGAATTAAAGGTTCATCGCCCATATTAAGACCCATAGCTTTCCATTCTGCTTTACCGAAGGCTATTCCTTCAGCTTTTTGTCTTGTCTGTTCGTTCTGATCAGAAGCCAATTTATGGCAGGTTTTGCTGACGCAGCAGCTAGCTTGAAGTGCACGAAAATCCAAATTTGAAAAAATCCTCGGAAAAACGTCTGGAACCAGTCCGTCAAAAATCAGGCTTTCAATAGCTGTTGTGGTAAGACGCCAAGGTGAGATTTTCGTAACCGCCTTAGATCTATTTTTTCCTTTTGTTGCCTCTAGAGTAGAAATGAGTAAGGAGTTAACTCTTTTTTGCAAATCTTGATCAGCAGAAATAATGCTGTAAGCATCCAAACCATAAGAATAGTTTGTCCCTGTAGTGCAGCAAGTGAACAAAGATCTAAAGAATTGTTTTACGTAAGACCACCAACTTTTCACGGTGGAAACTTTATAGCTATATCGGCCCTCAGAATCTAGCCGGAAAGCGTCAAGATAAAGCCATGAAGGGATAAAAAGAACACTCTTATATATTATTAGTTGACCTTAATTTTTCGGATAACTATTATCTTATCTACCATTAAGTAAAAAAAACTAAAGGAATGTTATGCTTAAGTATGTATATGCTCTCTTTATTTGTATTTCCTTCTCTTGTTTTGCTATCGAAGTTGATGATAAGGTGTGCTCACCCAAACAATGCTACACTGTCAAGAAATTTTTAGGCTCAGGTTCTTTTGGAAATGTGTTTCAGGTTAAGGATTCAAAAAATATAAGTTATGCCTTGAAGTCCAGCATAATGGATTATGATGGTGTAGACCCTTTCACTAAGCTTTTAGGTGATGCTAAAAGAGAATACGAAAGAGGCAAGATGCTTAATCATGCTAACATTATCAAGCCGATTGAAATTTTTACAATCAAATCTAAAAAAACTAAAGAAACAGTGAACTTAATTTTAGAATTTGTCAATGGACACTCTCTATATGACGTTGAAGAAAACAGTGTCCCACATGAAAAAAATCGCCTTGCTCTACATAACTTTATCGATGCAGTGAGCCATGGACTCTCATTGGATTTATTGCATTTAGATTTACATGAAGACAATGTCATGCTCACAAAAAATCATGATATTAAAGTGATTGATTTAGCGAGTTTTTTTACGACACAAGAAATAATAAAGTTTAAAATTGCAAGAAGTTTTTATGAGCGTACATTTAGATCGGAGCAACTTCATACCAATGAAATTAAAATTCAAAAATTTTTTGAAAAACATTCTAATCTTCATGAAGAATTATTTCTGATTGATCAAGAAATGGATGATTTTTTTATTCCTGATAATAAGATGAGAAGCCGTGCTGTAATAAGCCAACAACAAAACAAGATCTATGAGTCTTATTTTTCAGACGTTGCGGACACGTGTTTCAACATCCTTCAAAAATCAGATCTTGAAGAAAAGAAAAAAAATGCGATAAGCGGAAAAATTGAATTGCTCGATAAAGAGTATTCTGAATTAGTAAAAAATAAAAAAATAGTCAACATATCTGATTACTTAAATAAATTGAAGAAGGCTATCAACTAGGAAGACGTAATTGGTATTTTACAAATAGAAAGTTTGAATGGTTTTTTTGGAGTGCTGAGACTTGTCTTGACTTGTCGAGGGCGCCCGACACTGAAAGAAATGCGCGTTTAGGACTTTGTTTTACTGCCCGTGCCCATTCTAGAAATATCAATTTAACGACATCTTTTCAGAATGTAAGTTGTTTCTACTCTAATGGTAAATTGCTATTTCAAAGTCGTTAACGCGCGCTTCTTTCCACGTCGGCGCCCTAGACAAGTCGCATATGCGTTAAGCTAAACATGAGGATGCCGTCCTTACTGGACTCACAAAGGCACTCATTTAGCCCAGGCCTCCGTGTCTCGCTCGCGCTCGCGACTGCCGACCTGGGCTATGTTTTGCCGGTCTTACAGACCTAAGGACAATGACTTCCATTGAATCTAAAACTTGCCCTAAGGCCTGTATAGGCCGGTATAACATAGTCCAGGTCCGCAGTCGCGAGCGCGGGCGCGACACGGAGGCCTGGGCTACATAAATTAAGTTAAGAGTCCTGTAAGGACGGCATCCTATGCTTTACAGTTCTTAGCTTAATACGTGTGCGACTAGTTGAGGGCGAAACAAAGCGGAGACAAGTCTCCGCACTCCAAAATCATTTAAACTTTTTGTTTTAACGACCTCACCCCTGACGTCTTCCAAGAACAAAAAAGTTCTCTAAGAGCCAGAAGTGAAAAAGCAATAAATGGAAGATAAAAGTAAAAAGGAAGAGCCCCATACAAAACAAGCGTAATCAACACTACAAATTGCAGAGCTGTCGTAATTTTTCCCCACATGATGGCCTTAACGCGATATTCTGTTAGATAGCCCCTTACAGTTAAATAGGCTCCAAAACTCATCACAGCAAAGTCTCTTCCTAACATGGCTGCTGCCTGCCAAAGCAGCAAACGCTCTTCATGGTACAAAATTAAAAGCGCAGTAAGCACGAAAAGCTTATCCGTAATTGGATCAAGCCAGGCACCTACAGTCGAAGTTTGACGATATTTCCTCGCTAAATAACCATCTAGAATATCGGTTACCATGGCAAGCACAATTGCAAGAACCCTATAAAAAGGGTTTTCTTGAAAAAAAAATAACGCCAAAGGCATACGCAAAAGCGAGAGTATATTAGGCCATGTCAGCATTTAACCTACTCTCAATTAATCCCGCAGTAGAAATTGTTTCAATGCATCTTGTTGGAAAGGCAAGTTCTGCATTATGCGCCTGTAAAATTTCAATAATTGAAAAAAGAAGCCCTTCTTTAATACGGTTAAATCCATTAGTCGTTGTCTCAGAGGTATAAGCACAGAAAAGAATATCGAGGGAATATTCACCGAAAGCAGTAAAATTTACACTATATCCCATGTCTGGATCGATATCAGGACTTGCTTCCAACATCGTGCGAATATCTGAAATAATACCTTTGAGTTCAGCTACATCTCTGTAGCGAATTCCAATTGTCTCCTTCACCTGACGATGGCTCATGCGTGAGGGATTGATCACTACAATCTTTGAAAAAATAGAATTGGGGACATAAATGGGTCGTTTATCAAAAGTACGTACTTTCGTTGTATACCAACCAATTTCCTCCACATGCCCTTCGATTGAACGCTCAGGTAGAATGATCCAATCTCCTATAATAAAAGGATGTGTAAGGTATACCATTAATCCGCCAAAAAAGCTGGCAATCACTTCTTGGGAGGCAAAGGCTAAAGCCAAACCACTTATTCCACCAAATGCAATGAGCGTATTCAAATTATTTCCAGTCACTTCAAGCAACATCATGACAGCAATGATAAGGATAAGAACCGTTGCAAGTTTATCAACCACATCTACACGGGTTAGATCAGCAGGATTATTGCGCGTTTTTTCTAGAGATTTAATGGAAATAATTTCGTTTTTCCAACGAAAAGCAAACCAAATAAAACTAAAAACAAGAGCCACACCTAGCAACATTTGCTTATTTGAAAAAACTGTAATTTTGAACATGTGATGTGTAATGAAATCGATACTTTCAATGGCTGCAAAAAACCAGATATAATAGCTCAAGGGGTGATAAAGAGCAGTTACAAGACTTTGTTTCCAAGGCTGATTATTCGCTTTAAAGTAATTTACCAACAGAAGAAGCACGCGTTTAAAAATAAAATTAAATAATAAAACGATAATGCTAATAGTAGTAATATCCCAAAACCAACCGAAACGTCCATCTAAAGATTCTGTTACTATTCCACAACAATCTTTTAGTTGATCCCAAATCATCTTATCCCCCTTTATTCTGCCGACATCAATAAGCTACAACTCCGCTCGTCCCATTGCTTTTTTAGATGTGTCATTTTTTTATGTGAAATACCGCCCAAAAACTCAATTGAACGCAAAAGCCTCACACGTGTACGGTCCTTCCCTAATAGTGTCACGGAATCAAATAAAGGAGGTCCTTGATTTTTCCCCATTAAACTTGCAAAAAGTAAAGGCATGATCACTTTCTTGTGATTGACTGCGAAGATCTCAGCGACTTCCCGAGACGCTTGATACATGCCTGTTCCT
The DNA here is from genome assembly GCA_013813265.1 of Parachlamydiaceae bacterium. Classification (GTDB taxonomy): domain Bacteria; phylum Chlamydiota; class Chlamydiia; order Chlamydiales; family Parachlamydiaceae; genus JACCRY01. The sequence goes on along the minus strand of JACCRY010000056.1, from coordinate 19,293 downwards.
TCCCAATTTTCTTGTTCATCTAGATGCCAGACAATTGCTTGCAAAAGATAACAACACTGTTCAGGAGTATGCCCTTTAATCATATAAAGATCATGAGTATATTTTAAATGATTAACAAATAGAAAGCCACAAAGATCAATGAAATCGCCAAAAGTTTTAATGCGAGAATGGCAAAGTGGCATAATACGTTTCATGTATTCATCGTTAAAGCTCCATTCCTTTAAACGACCCCATAAATCTTCTTCAGGAATATTATTGATCAAATACTGTTGATTGATCCAATCAAGTTTTAGAGCATCAAAAACTGCCCCTGAAATGCCAATTCGTTTATAATCAAATTCTTTGATAATCTGATCTAATGGACATATTTCCCTATCCCCACCCAAACTATATCCCATTAGGGTCAAGAAGTTAATGAAAGCTTCAGGTAAGTACCCACTATCGCGATAAAAAAAGATCGAGGTAGGATTTTTACGCTTCGATAGCTTTTTACCATCCTTTCCAAGCAACAAAGGCATATGCAAGAATTGAGGAGGAGTCCAGCCGAATGCTTCATAAAGGTAAACGTGCTTAGGGGTAGATGTCATCCATTCATCTCCTCGGATTACGTGCGAGATTTCCATTAAATGATCATCAACAATATTTGCTAAGTGATAAGTAGGAAAACTGTCAGATTTTAACAAAACTTGATCATCGACATCAGCCCAAGGACACGTGATGCGGCCTTTAATTAAATCATTATACACACATTCACCGGTCAATGGCATTTTCAACCGAATCACAAATGGGCGACCTTCCGCTTCTTTTTGACTAATTTCTTCCTGACTTAGATTTCGGCAACGACGATCATATCCTTGACGCCCATCTCCACGCGCTGCAGCAAATTCACGCATCTCGATTAGATCAGCAGATGTACAAAAACATTTATATGCCTTACCCGATTCTAAGAGCTGAAAAGCATATTTTTTGTAGATGTCAAAGCGCTCAGATTGCCGATAAGGACCATAAGGCCCACCGATATCTGGACCTTCATCCCAATGAATATCGCACCAGTGCAACGCCTCATAAATGTTTTTTTCATATTCCGGACGGCTGCGATTCTGATCCGTATCTTCAATCCGAAGAATGAATTTTCCACCATAATGACGAGCAAAAATTAAATTAAAAAGAGCCATATAGGCAGTTCCTACATGGGGATCACCTGTTGGTGAAGGAGCAATACGGACGCGTACAGTCATAACATTCCTATTTGATAGCGTTTGAGAATCACTTGGAGATTTTTATGGTATCGTTTTTCAAGAGAGACAGATACAGGAGATCCCTTAAAATATTATAGGTCTCAATGAGCTGTAAGTCACCATTACCTAAAGTTTTATCTGCGTCTTCTTCCGAAAGTTCCAAAGCTTTGGAATTCTCATTTTCAGGATCTTTAACCTTTAACCCTTTAATAAACTCTTGATAGAGTTTATTGTTCTCAATTCGTTGGCGTGAATTTTTGATTAAAGTCGTTAGGTAAGGCTCATAAATATTTAATTTTTTTTGAAGATTAAACTTATAAAGTAAGCGAATATTAATTCGCTGACTTGCAGGGATATCGCCAAGATCATCATCAAAACTTGGTTGGATCATATCATTTTCTAATGGAAATTTGCTAAATTTCTCTCCTACATCAAGTTCAGAAAGAACCCCAGGCACCATGATATCACTAAAGACGCCTGTAAGTTGTGGTGTTTTACCTGAAACAGTGTAATAACGACCGCGAGTGACTTTAAACTCCCCTTGCGGATTCATCTGTCCACTTTTGGTCGCATTGAGAGTAAAAGTTTGAAAGGATCCTTTCCCATATGAATGATCATCTCCAACAATTATTGCGCGTCCATAGTCTTGCAGAGTGCCTGCAACAATTTCTGAAGCCGAAGCGCTATAGCGATTGATCAAAACAATTAAAGGGCCCCCCCAAGTAATTTCTTCATCAAGGTGCCTAAGATGCTGTATGGCTCCATCTTCATCTTTAATTGAAACAACAACACCTTTAGTGATAAATAAACCTGAAACAGCAACGGCCTGTGAAAGTAATCCACCAGAATTGTAGCGTAAGTCTAGAATTAATCCTTTAAGGGTACTCTCTTTCTTCATTTTAGCGATCGCTTTTGCCAAGTCGTCTGCAGATGAGCTTTCGGGATCCTGATAAAACGAAAAGAGGCGAAGATAACCAATGGCTCCATCGCCAAAATCTTGAAGGACAGACTCATAACGGGTTTCATTTAAAACAACTTCACCGCGCATGATCGTTACATTAAGAGTCTCTTCTTTTTTTGAACCTTCTTCACCTGTTTCACGCACAATTGTTAAAGCCACCGGAGTATTTTCATCTCCTCTGATCAACTCCACAGCATCCACTATGTCTAGCCCTACAACAGGCTCTCCATTAACTGCGATGATGCGGTCTTTGACTTTGAGCTCTTTGCTTCGCCATGCAGGTCCGCCTTCAACGATTTTAACCAAAGTAAATCCATTTAGATCATCACGTAATTGAGCTCCAATCCCGAAAAGACGCTGCTGCACATTGATCATGAATTGTGAAGCTTCTTCAGGCGTAAAATATGCAGTATGGGAATCCAATGCAGAAGCAGTTGCTTTGAGAACGTTTGTAAGCATTCTTCGTTGCTGTTGCTTAGGATCTTTTTCTTGCATTTCTTCTTCAAAAAGAGCTTGTCTTTTTGCAATTCGTTGAAAAGTCTTTTCTCTATTTGGTTCTGATAGTTTAGCTGCGCCTTCAACCTGTAATGCTTTAATACGTGCCAGACGATTGACCAATTCTGCATCAGTTTGAACCCATTTTAAATCCTTAAACTCTTCAGCTTTTACAGATTTGGGCAAATTTGCAAGATCAACCTGCTTTTCAAGTTCTGGACGTCGGCCTATAGCTTTGATCAAAGCCTGCTGCATTTGCTCAAAAATGCTAAAATTCCCCTTTTCAAATTGCGCGAGAACTTGATCGACAGTTGCATCTGTCGGATCCGTCCATTGAAGGATATCTGATTCAATGAAATAAGTTTTCATCGGATCTATTTCTTCGAGATAGATAGTCATGATCCGTTTAATAAGAAGAGGATTTAATTTTTTATAAGAAGCATGGCTGCTCATTATTTCTTGAACCTTTTTAGCAGTATCTGCCGGTGTTATTTCAGGCAATTTGCTCACGGCAAAAAGCGGCATACAAACGACAAGAAATAGAATACCCATTTTTTTTAAGAACATTAGACTCCTCACTTTTTAGAGGGAATTAATATGATGCCGATGTACCCAAAATCTTTGATAAAGGACTTTGGGCTTATTATACTCGTACTCCCCTACGCAATCCATCGAAAAATCGACGGAAAGAGGAAAAAGAATAAGAAAATGAGTGTCTGCGACCCGTAACTAGACATATCGATCAGGCTATTCATGTAAACGTTTTTTGAATCATGTTGCTTCTGTCGCCAGCTACCGCGGTGCTGCCATTTGTATCTCTAAAACTAATTTGTTAAAGTGAAGCCACGTTTTTCCTAAAGTCAAACATCTTAGCCAGATCGGCATCGGAATGCCCAGTTACGGATCGTTGAAACTAATTAGTCAAACTCGTTGACATTTGCTTTTTTCCCAAAAAAATAATATCTTAAACATTTAATTTGCGCTTTCCTTAAGAATATCGTACGATCGGCAAAAAATGCGCCTAAGGTATTTTATGATTTCCGCAAATGTTTACGACGAATCAATTCTCCAAACCATTCATAACCTTATTGAACAATGTGGTGGAAATTCTTCTAGCTTAGCCGGAGAACTCATTACGCAAATGATCCAAACTAATCTTAGACTTGCTCAAGAAAATCACGATCTCGGTCAACTAAAATTAATTGCTCGCTCCATGAAAGAAATGCGTTACGCGTACCGGATTTTCAACCAATATAAAGAAAAACAGTGCATCAGCATTTTTGGTTCTGCTAGAACACCTGAAAATCACCCGGATTATCTTGCGGCACAAAATTTCAGTGCTGGCATGGCCGCCCATGGATGGATGTGCATTACAGGAGCTGCAAATGGAATTATGAAAGCTGGACTTGAAGGGCCCCAACGAGAATCAAGTTTCGGGCTTTCTATTCGCCTTCCTTTTGAAGTACCTACAAATTCTGTCATTGAGGGAGATGCAAAACTGATAAGCTTTCGCTATTTCTTTACGCGAAAATTGATGTTTACAAGCCACTCGGCTGCTTTAGCAGCTTTCCCCGGAGGATTTGGCACGATGGATGAGCTCTTTGAAATGCTTACATTACAACAAACAGGAAAAGCTTCCATTGTTCCGATTACATTAATTGAAGGCGAAGAAGGATTATATTGGAATCATTGGCAAGAGTATCTAGAACAGCAACTATTAAAAAGCGGATGGATTAGCCCAGAGGATAGAAATCTCTATTATATTGCAAAATCACCTGAAGATGCGGTTGCACATATTCAGCATTTTTATCGGCGCTTTCATTCTAGCAGGTATGTGAAAGATCTGCTGGTGATCCGCCTTAAATCCCCATTAACATTTCAACAAATCGGCGCGCTTAACCTCAAGTACAAATCACTTATTGCTTCAGGAAAGCTAATGGAAGTTTCTGCACTTCCCGAGGAGAGTGATCACCTCGAGCTTCCCCGCATTGCTTTTCATCACACACATCGTGATTTTGGGTTAATACGCGCCCTCATTGACGAGATCAACAACTATTAGCTTGCTGTAACTAGTTTCTGATTTTTCTTCGCAAGATAACCAGCACAATATTCTTTTACATCTTCTTCATGCATGACCCAAGCGGCACCTTTACGGACTGCTTTTAAGAGACCTGAACGCGTAGCATAATAAATTTTTTGTGTTGGAACTTGTAGCATTTCAGCAACTTGATTAACTGAATAAAAACCTTTCTGATTATCAAAGAGAAGCTCTCCGTCAAAAACTGACTTTGAACGCGAGTATTTCTGATTACGATAATCTTCTAAGTCATCTAAATGAATTGCCCAACGAGTCGTTTCTTTCTTCGCTTTTAACTTATTTAATTTAATAGCAACATAAATAGCTTGTCGTGTGACATCATTAATTCGAGCAGCTTCGGTAATTGAAACCAATTTATCTACAACTACATTAGTTTGAATTGCAAATTTTTCAATTCCTTCGTTTGTTTCCTTTTTAGACATTTATACCTCCACAGTTTTAGTCTAACTAACATTATAATTTTTTAATTCATGCTACTAGCTTTTTCAGAACTATACAGCACGAATCAGACAGACACTTTACTAAACTTACTTTTTTTCTTTGTAGACGTTTCCACAGCTGACTTTCATTAAAGTACTGGTCTTTATCATCTTCAAGTCATTAGTATAGCATAAAAAAGAATTACAATCAATACCCTTTTTGGATTTTTTTGATTTTTTTCAAAAAATAACAGATGTACTCTTCCGTCGCCAAATTAGACTGACTCTACATTAATGGATTTTGAACAAAAAATCGCCATAACTCCAGCCCATTTAAAAAAAGCTACGAAATAAAAGCCACTTCTCATAAAGTGGAGCAAATTTGTGGTGCCCATTTGGACAACGTATCGATGATGCCCTGCCCCCAGTGTCTAGTGGCGGGCCAGTATCGATACGTTTGTTCAAAGTCCACATTAGAGGAGATTTGAATAGATGAAAAATGACCTTGCAAACATCCCTGTCTTTATTTTATGCGGCGGTTTAGGCACTCGCATTAAAGAGGAAACAGAATACCGACCGAAACCTATGGTTCCTGTTGGTCAATATCCGATTTTATGGCATATCATGCATATATATAGAAGGCATGGATTCCGACGCTTTATTCTTTGCACCGGATTCAAATCAGAAGTCATTAAATCTTATTTTCTTAACTACGCTTCAATGAACAGTGACTTTACAGTTGATCTTAAGAGCAATCACCTGACAGTTCATTCTATAGACCATGATGAAGACTGGGAGGTCACTGTGGCTTATACAGGAGAGCATACAATGACTGGAGGCAGAATTGCAAAAGCAGCACAAAAATATTTAGGCAATGCCCCCCATGCAGCAATTACTTACGGAGATGGCCTTGCCAACATTGACCTATCGGCAGAGTATGACTTTCATCTATCACATGGTAAAATTGGGACTTTGCTCGGAGTCAACCCTCCATCACGCTTCGGTGAAATCAATCTTCAAGGTAGTAGTGTTGTCGAATTTTCTGAAAAACCAGAGTTTAAAAACAACTGGGTCAATGGAGGCTTTTTTTTCTTCAAACGTGAGTTCTTTACAAACTATCTACAACTAGATGAAAGCCTAGTTTTAGAAAAATCTCCTTTGATAGAATTGGCAAAAGATCGGCAACTTGAAATCTACAAACATTCAGGATTTTGGGCTTGTATGGATACCCAACGTGATCGAGATGCCCTCAACGATCTATGGAATTCCGGACAAGCACCTTGGGCACCAAATTTTAAATTCACCTCACTTGAAACTCCATCCTCACAAATGGTCACATTATGAATCTACTTTCTCTTAGTGAACTTTATCTTGGAAAAAAAGTTTTGATTACTGGCCACACTGGCTTCAAAGGAGCTTGGTTGGCAATGATGCTTCGTCACCTGGGAGCAACTGTGGTCGGATATTCATTGCCTCCTTCCACCACTCCAAATTTATTTGAACTTGCAGAACTAGCTCATAACCTAGTTCATATCGAAGGAGATATCCGAGATTATGCTCATCTAAAAGAAACGATTACGACGCATCAACCTGAAATCATTTTTCACCTTGCGGCTCAAGCCATCGTCTTAGATGGATATAAAAGCCCAAAGGAAACTTTTGATGTCAATTCTGGAGGAACTGTTAATGTCTTAGAAGCTTTACGGCACTCTCCGTTCACAAAAGCATGTATTCTTGTGACAACTGACAAATGTTATGAGAATAATGATTGGTCTTGGGGATACCGTGAAAATGACGTTCTCGGAGGAAAAGATCCCTATAGCGCAAGTAAAAGTATGGCAGAACTGGCCATTGCAGCTTACAGATCCTCATTTTTTTCCGCTTCACACAAGAATCCTCCCTTAATAGCCTCAGTGCGTGCTGGAAATATCATCGGTGGTGGAGATTTCTCCCCTTTCCGCATTATCCCGGATTGCATGAAGGCCTTAAATCAAAATGAGACGATTGAAATACGAAATCCTAATAGTGCAAGGCCGTGGCTGTACGTACTCGATGCCTTAAATGGGTATCTCCAACTTGGAGGAAGGCTTCTTCAAGGAGATTCTACAAAAGCTGATGCCTGGAACTTCGGGCCTCAAGAAAATCGAGCGGTCACAGTGCAACAACTTGTGGAAAAGGCGATTGCTGTTTGGGGAAAAGGAAACTACAAAATCCATTCCCAAGAAAATCAACCGCGCGAAATGCCTTTCTTACGTCTCAGCTGGGACAAAGCTGCCAATGAACTGGATTGGGCTCCGGTTTACGACTGGAAAGAAGCTCTTGAAAGCACTGTCAGCTGGTATCGTGATTACAACGAAGGAATGACAATCAGTAAACTTTGTGACGAACAAATATCTTCTTACTTCCAGGAAAAATCCAATGAAATTTACTCCTACACCTCTTAAGGGCGCCTATCTTATCGATATCGAAAAATTGAACGATGAGAGAGGTTTTTTTGCCCGAGTTTTTTGTCAAAAAGACTTTGCGGAACTTGGATTAGCTTCTAACTTTATCCAAGTCAACAACTCACTAAGTCTCAAAAAAGGCACTTTACGTGGTCTGCATTATCAGCTTGCCCCTATGCAAGAAGAAAAATTGGTGCGTTGCATACGTGGAGCCTGCTACGATGTCATTTTAGACCTCAGACCGGAGTCTGAAACATTTGGTCAATCATTTGGCACTCAACTTCTGGAAGACAATCGGACGATGATGTATGTTCCAAAGGGATTTGCCCATGGGTTTTTAACCCTTACCGATGACACTGAACTTCTTTATATGGTTACACAACATTATGCCCCCAAGCTTGAACGTGGTATTCGCTGGGATGATCCTACTTTCAATATTAAATGGACCGAAACTCCTTTGGTCATTTCCGAAAGGGATCAACGTCACTCAAACTATCAAGCTGAATAGGTAAACTTACATGAAAATTTTATTTACTGGAGCCAGCTCCTTTTCAGGTCTTTGGTTTGTAGAAACTTTAGCGGCTCGTGGACATACACTCGTTACCCCCCTACAAAGATCCAAAACTGAATATGAGGGCATACGAAAAACGCGCGTTCAAAGGCTAAAAAACTGTTCCAAAAAAATTTTTGATTGCCCTTTTGGCAGTCTCCTCTTTTTAAGCCTTTTAGAGCAAGAAGGGCCCTTCGACCTCATTTGTCACCATGCTGCAAATGTTACCGATTACAAAAGTCATACTTTTGACTTCGTCGGTGCTTTAGAGAGCAATACGCTTTCCATAAACCTATTCTTTGAGCAGCTTAAAGCACAAAAATGTCAAAAGCTTCTACTAACAGGCTCACTTTTTGAGCAACGGGAGGGATTAAGCAGCTCTGGGAACCAAGCCGTATCCCCTTATGGGCTTTCTAAAGGTTTGACAAGTGATGTTTTTTCCTATTATTCAGCCCTTCATGGAATAAAACTTGGAAAATTTGTTATTCCCAATCCGTTTGGCCCTTATGAAGAAGCTCGTTTTACCACATACCTTGCAAACAGTTGGCTCCATAAGAAATCGGCAAATGTGACATTCCCGGAGTATCTTCGCGATAATATTCCTGTATCACTCCTCGCAAAAAGCTATGCAGCATTTGCTGAAAGCCTAACTTCGGAGACAGGTTTTAGCAAGCTGAGCCCCAGCTTCCGTCCTGAGTCACAAGGAGCATTTGTACAATATTTTGCAAAAGAGATGCATAGCCGCCTTAATGTCCCCTGTGAATATACACTTCAAAAACAAATTGACTTTTCCGAACCCAAAGTACGCATCAATTGCGATCCGATCGATCCCGAAGCTTTAGGGTGGAATGAAGCGTCTGCATGGGATGCTCTTGCCGAATTTTACCTTCAAACTTTATCACCGAAATAAATACCATGAAGATCAGTCCGACAATTGGTGTTGCTGTCATTACACATTCTGCACGAAAACATTTACCCCATTGCCTACCGCCCTTTTTAAATTCCCCATTCAAACCCCGAGTTCTTGTCGTGAACTCTTCATCGTTTGATGGAACAGTTGAAGCAGCAGAGGCACTAGGAGCTGAAACTCTGGTCGTTCCGCGCCAACAGTTCAATCACGGAGCCACGCGCGAACTAGCACGCAAATACCTAGGGACAGATATTGTTGTCATGGTGACACCGGATGCTTATGTAGCGCATTCTCAAGATGCCGAAGATGATTTTCTGAAGATTTTGTTAAAACCGCTTTTCGAAGAGAAATGTTCTGTAGCCTATGCAAGACAAATTCCACATCACGGAGCCGATCCTTTTGAATCATTCTCTAGAAAATTCAATTACCCCAAAGAAAGCCATATTAGAAGCCTCAAAAATATAGATACACATGGAGTCTATACCTTTTTCTGCTCCAATTCCTGTGCTGCCTATATAAACAGCGCACTTGACGAAATTGGAGGTTTTGAACCTGTTCTTCTTGGAGAAGACACAGTGGCTTTAGCCCGTCTTCTGCAAAGGGGGCACCATGTTGCATATGTCGCTGAAGCCACTATTCATCATTCGCATCGTTACTCTCTCTTACAAGAGTTTCGCCGCAGTTTCGACATAGGACTAGCGCGTAAGGAATACAATCACCTCATTGCTGCAGGTGGTAAAGACACGACTAGAGGAAAAACCTACACGCTAGAACTTACCCGGCATCTATGGGAGAATCACCGCACTTTGCTCCCCTATGCTTTTTTGCAAACGCTCGCGAAATGGTCTGGTTACCAGTTCGGAAAATATAGCGTCAAAGCTCCTGTCTGGTTTAAACGAACGCTCAGTAGTCAAGACTTTTACTGGATCTAGTACACTGTAAGCAAAGTCCGTCCTCCTCAAACTCCGCAAAAGCACTCGCGGTTGAAGTCTCAAAAGTGACCCAATATCTACATATGGGATCACTTTTGAGCCTTCAACCCCGGGTCCTTTGGCGAAGTTTGATGGGCACGGACTTTGCTTACAGTGTACTAGGTTGAATGAACTTGTAAATAGAATGTCGAGCAATTATGTAGTCTGCTGCGTCTCGCAGCAGACTACAGAATAAACAAAAAAATTCTTTAGTTTATTCGATGAAGCAAAAGTGAAGTATCTCCAGGCATCAATATGTCTCCACGGCCATTCATCTGAATATACTTATGCTCAGTACCACTTCTCTCTAACTGATCAAATTGAGCATGCGGTAAGACATCGTATAAATACTGGACGCCGTCTTTTTCATTCCAGATAAAGAAAAATGCGTCACTTTCATATTTCTTTGGTAGCTGAAAATTTTTGTCTGTACCAAACATCTGTACTTGACCGTTTTCATCTAAAGCAGCTGCGTATACAGAAGGAGAGCTATCACCATCCCTATTCAATTTGAATGCAGGTTTCTCAATTTTTTTGATTTTGCCTTTCTCACTCCATTGGAAAATTGGCCAAGTCCTCATTTTCTCCATATCTCTTCTATTATTGGGGTTTTGACCCACAAAAAAAAATGCACCTCTGTTGTTGTTGTCTAGCAATGGATTAAAACAATAAAGCATCTTATTGGTTTTTTTTGACCATTGGTCCAATGAACCTTTTCCTTTTAAATATTCACTTAAGCCAGATACATACAATGACCGATCAGGATTATAGATAAATGTAGAGCTAAGATATTCATCATCAGATTTTATGATTCCATTTGAAATATCCCCTGTAATGTACCCTTGGTCATTAAGAACACATGATTTAGCACTCATTTTTAAATAATTTCCTAAGAATTCTTTTTCAGTAACTTGGCTTAAAAGTTGAGATAAACCAAGATCACCTAAATTTTTGTCTTGTTTCCCCAATTCACATAGAAGAAATTTGCTTAATTTTTCATCATTTCGAAGCAGCACCTGATTTTTATTATTCAAAGAAGCAAATTTATAATATTTCTTTTCAGAGTCTGTGTTTTTTACCTGACATAAAACAGAAACTCCTTTAACAGGTGTATAGGCACATATTCGCTCAATAGTAGTTTCATTTTCGTTGTCAAAGGCTGAAAAAACTAACATACCTAAATCATTGAGAGCATGAACTTTAAGTGACATTTCATTTTTTATACCTAGAGAATTAGCAACTATCTGATCCAGATCAATAAATCCAAGTTTAGGATAATAGATAAAAATCTGGGCACTAACACCATCAGTCTCATACGTAGTGAGCGCACCAACAAAAACACCGGAATTGTTAAATTTAAAAATTTCAACATTATTTCTTTGAGGTATTTCCTTTATTTTTTTTACTCCATCTTGAGGTGTAAAAAGGTAAACATATCCTTCACGAAAAAAGACAACATTCCCCTTGTCGTTCATTGCCATCTGAGTTGGTTCAAGATACCATTCAGGATCTTTTACAGCCAATTCAATGATTTCATATTTGGGCGTGACAGCCTGCACGAGCCCACAACACATAAAAAGCGACATAAAAATTGATGGAATTAATTTATTTAATTTCATTACACTCTCCTTTAAAAATAGATCTGAATTAAACGCCATATGATAATATCATTTATAAAATTACATTTCAATAAAAATAAGAATTGGAGCGACGTAAAAAAGGCTTATCATTTGCCAACACGAGACGATAGCAGTATTCTTTCAGGATAAGGCAGACATGCCGGGGTGGGGCTGGAGAATAACAAAACTTTTCTACCTTGAATTTATTTGGAGCGACTCTCTTCATCTATTCGATTGCTCCTTTTTTCTTACATCGTAATGTTTTTATCATTTATACAGATGGAAAGTTTCGATTAGTCACTTATCTTAATATATCCCTGCTAAGGGTGTAGCTTAAGTGGGTTTTAAGGGGCAAATTCATTTGAGCAATAAGAAAAATCAATTTTATTTAAAGCCGAGTACCGCTGTATTATTACTTCGTTACTGGAAAAGTGCTTCGGATTTCTGGCGAGGCCGTAGCGGCCTTAAAGCGTGGGCTCTGTTGGGGCTTCTTGTTGTTCTTATTCTTTTACAATTGCTTATCCAGTATTTGATCAATTTCTGGAACCGTGATTTCTTTAATGCACTCAATGAAAAAAATGTCTCTTTGGTCTGGAACCAGGCAAAATTGTTTGTTCCCCTTGCAGTTGGAAGTGTATCGATAGCTATTTTTTCTGTTTGGGCAAAAATGACTTTGCAAAGAAAATGGAGGCAGTGGCTTAGCAAGTATTTGATTCATTATTGGTTAAAAAATGACTACTATTGTCGTTTGAGAGTCACAAATGCAGAGTATCGCATTGCTGAAGATGCTAGAGTCGCGACGGATTTGCCCATTGATCTCATACTTGGCTTTTTGTCGTCTGTCCTTACAGGTTTAGCTTTTGTTAGCATTCTTTGGGAAATTGGCGGATCCCTTAATTTTAACATAGGGGGTTTTGCCTTTTCCCTTCCTGGATATCTTGTGATTTCTGCCATCAGTTATTCTTTTTTGCTCACGAGTTTAATGTTTCTAATTGGCCAACACTTAACAGACGCTGTAGAAGGAAAGAATCATAGTGAAGCTGAATTCAGAGCTGCTTCAAGTCGATTAAGAGAGCACGGAAAGAACAGAGTTGATCCTTCAAATATAAGAAATGAACGAAAACGCAACATTGAATTTGAAGGACATGAACAAAAAAAGAAATTAAAAATGTAATTATCTTACTTAAGAAAGCAATCTAAGCAGAGGAAGTGCTTCGCTACAGTGTAAGCGTCAATTTTACCATCCGCGCTCTCAATAATCTTTGCGCCTTTTGCTGCTTCTTTGCGTTAAAAAAAATAATTAAGTTTTCCGCATAGATAGAATTAGAGGTTAAATTACTTTGAAGAAGTTTTATTCAGATTCAATGGACATTGTACTAGATTATTTTTTTTTAACGCAAAGCAGCAGCAAAAGACGCAAAGAGCGCAAAGAAAAGTAGGTGGGCAGGCTTGCCCGGCAGGGGTGACACAAGAAGTTTTAACCTTAAGATAATTTTTTTCAAGTTGACGGCATTGGGTTCGTCCTGCATGTAACGAACGGGGCGGCCCCTCCCCTTTTTCTAAACTAAAATTCATTTTGCAAAAACATGATAAGTTTATCCAAATAGTGTTCGAATGCATGACACTTTTTTTCGTTTAGATCTTCTTCATAATGCCAAAAAATCTTTTTTATTTGAGCTCTTAGCTCAAATTTCTCATCTCTACTTAAATCTGTTTTCATCACTATATCCACACAAGATTGTGAAATAGTATCAAAGTTAATTAGGCCTAGCGTATTTCTAGAATCCTCAACTATGCCTCTTTTTTGGTAATTACGCAAAGTTGGCTCAAACGACCTCGATTTATCGCGGAACTCATGGTGATCAATTTTTACCTTCATTTGTTGCATTAATTCAATAAGGTTGGGCTTCATTGCAAAAAATTGCTCAAGTTTTAAAATATCCCTTTCCTCAGACTCAGACTCTCGAAGAGATTCTTTGGAGAGAGATGGGGAAGCTAAGGTCATATCAGGCGAATTCTTTAAAAAAAACCCGAACATTTTTAACACTTCTTCGTTTGTAAGAAAACTAGCAAGATCAATGACCATAACTTCTAAATTGTCATTAAGCATTATATTATTAGGGTGTAAATCACAATGCATCAAACCACGGGAGTATGCATATTTTAGTGCGTTACACATTGTTATAGCTGCATTCAAAGCTTCCCATCTAGACAACGACCCTTTTTCAACATCAAATAGCGCTTGACCTTTGACAAGTTGTAAAACAAGATTTTTTTGGGTTTCTCCAGTAGATATTTTCGCAGAAAATAAATCGTAAGATTTAATGATATTTGGATGCTCTAATGATTGGCCTACTGAAAATTCTCGTTTTGAATCTGCTAAAACATGATTTGAAAATTTAGGGTCCTCAAAAATTTTAAATGTTTTAAGAGCGAATTGTTCACCATTAGAATTTTCTACAGCAAAAACTTCACTAAAAAATCCTGAGCCCAATTTCTTTAAAACAGTGTAACATTCACTTCCCGAACAGATTTGATCTTTCTCAAAAAATGAAGATAATTGTGTTTCTGTTTCGTGCTGTAATGCAAAACAACAGTCGCCAAACAAAAAGGAACAACTGACGAATAATTTCAATATACCATTCATGATAAACTTCCTTTTAATATTACGACTCAAAACCAAAAGTTTTCACACCATCATATTCTATTTCTAATCTAAATGGTTGATTCAATTATTCTTGCATTACCAAGAAATTCTTTTCAAGGGGATTTTTACGCAGGAAGAGACTTTCTAATTTTGAAGGGAGGTAATCAACGAAGGATTGATCTTTTTTAAAAATTAAGAAGCAAAAGCCAAAGACGCTAAAAAAATTTAGTAGTCCACGGTTAAATTGAGATTAATTAACAATCATTGACAAAATAATTAAATTAGTATATAATAATATTTATAAATTTAAATTAAAGGAACACATGGCTGTTGAAATTAACATTTTAAATCAAGAAATCGAAATCTATAAAGCTTTAATGAATTCTCTCATTTTCGAAAAAAAAACAATGACGGAAGAAAAAAAAGCTAAAAAAATTGAAATTATAACTCAAAAAGCCAAAGAAATTTTTACAATTGCTGGTAATGACAAATTTATTACAATACTTCAAGAACAGATAAATGATCTTTTATCTGTTAAACCAGGAAGAAAGTTAATAAAAGCTCTTTGGGAAAAAAAATCTTCCATCACCATTATTTCAAATGATAGAGATCAATATCAAGCTTCAGTTGTTGAAATTAGTATAAATTCTATTGGGGGAGAAATTTCCCCCAAGTATCTAACGATAAGTAAACAGTTTAATCCCTGTCAATCTGAAAGACCGGCATGGGTGATTTTAGCGCATGAATTAATCCATGCCTTGCATGATCAAACAGATCGGAAAGAGTACACCTTGAATCATGAAACAAGAAAAAATATCTTAGAAAAGATGGACAATTTTGAGGAACAAGTTACCATTACAGGATTCAACCCTAAAGTTTTAACCGAGAAGGGCAAAATAAAAAAAAGTGATGTTTTGTGTGAAAATGCCTTTCTTTTTGCTCTTGGGTTGCCTCCTAGGATTGATCATCGCTCGAGTTATTCAGATTTGAAATGGAGCCCTAATTTTTATGAGAATACGAAACCGTCAGAAGTTTTTTTCTCATGGCTTGAAAGTGAACTAAATCGCATCAAGCGAATACCAGAGGATAAAAAAACAGATAAAGAATTCATTATCCAGTTTTTTGAGAAATATCCAGCGGCTATTTCTTCACTTTCTGATGAGCTTAAGAAAGATGATGAATTTGTAATAAAAATATTGGAGCGGGATATTGAAAGATTTGATTATTTTCCTGATCATAAGAAAAATAAAGATTTTATGTTAAAAGCGATCAGTAATCATCTTTTTGCATATGTCTTTATTGATGCTGAGTTGTTAAAAGAAAAGGATTTTGTATTAAAAATTTTATCTACCACTACAAATAAATTCCTAATCAAACATTTTTCATCGGAACTTCCCCTTTCTCTGAAAGAAGATCCAGAGATAAAAAAATATCTCACGTAATTTTCCCGACACCTAAATACCAGCAATGGAATTAAATTCAAATCGAACCTATTTCAAAATGAAAAATCTTTACTAATTATTTTTTGGGTAAATAAATTCTTTGTGTTAGCATAATCAATCTTCCTAAACTCGCAACTATTCTTCAATACACTCTATGTTTCTGAATTCAAAAACAAAAATATCTATCAATTTGACAGATATCATTGCTGTTAAAATCGTTATGTTTTATTTTGAAGTTTGAGCCTTAGATCCCTAAATCTAACGAGTGACAGCATGGCGCACCCACCTTCGCTAGAACTGCAGACCAAGCAGAGGCAAAGCCTAAAGCAGATGCAACGACTGATTATGTCGCCGCAAATGCAGCAAGCAATCACAATTTTACAAATGCCAGTTATAGAGCTTTCAGAAAAAGTTGAAACTGAAATCACTGAAAACCCCATTCTTGAAAATTCTGAGGAAGAAAATAATCAAATAATTCACGAGCCTAACATTTCCCATGAAGAAAGTGAGGGATCCGATTTAGCTCCGGAGAAAGAACTTCATTTCGATGATCAAAACTTTGAAATCTTAAAGCGCATTGATCAAGAATTTCGCGATTATTTCACTGACAGCAATAATTGCTATACCAAGCTCACAAATAAAGAAGAACAACTGAAAAATTTCTTAGAAAGCTCTATTTGCAAGCAAACAACCCTATTTGAGCATCTCATGCTGCAGGCAAGGGAAATATTCAGCGAAGCGGATGAACGTGCTATGGCCGAAGCGATCATTGGGAATTTTGACCATTCAGGATTTTTTTCAGAGTCTATATCGGAGGTGGCAGCTCTTAATAATTTCGATGAAAAAAAATTACTCGCGGTGCTTCAGGAAATACAGCAATTTGAACCTTCTGGCGTAGGTGCAAAGAATTTGCAAGAATCCCTGTTGCTCCAGTTAAAAAGCCGTGGTAAGGAAAACTCTTTAGCCTACAGAATACTTTCTGAGCATTATCATGAACTTTTGCACAATGACATCCCGAGAATTCAAAAGGCATTAAAATGCACTCGGAAAGCAATTGCAAAGGCAATCGAATGTGATATCGCTAAGCTAGAAATGCATCCTGGAGCTGATTTTGATCAACCTATTGCCTTCCCTATTATTCCTGATGCAACAATCTATATGGATGGTGACAAATTAGAGGTTTTGGTCAATGAAGAAATACTTCCACAGTTACGTTTTAATAGACGTTACATGCGCATGTTGGACGATCCGACGCTTCCAGTAGAAACTCGTGATTTCATCAAACAAAAAATTCTTTCCGCACAATGGTTATTACAAAATATACATCAGCGAAACACCACTATTGAAAGAATTGCAGCTTCATTAGCTAAGAGACAACATTCCTTTTTCAATGGACCAGAGGGGCAACTCACACCTTTGACAATGAAAACATTAGCTGAAGAGCTCAATCTCCATGAGTCAACGATTGCACGAGCAGTTGCCAATAAATACCTTCATAGCCCTCGTGGGTTATTTCCATTGCGTTTCTTCTTCACAAATGGATATTTAACAAGCGATGGGGAAGATCTTTCTTCAAAAACCGTGCGTGAAAAACTGCAAGCTTTAATCAAGAACGAAAATAAGCAAAAACCTCTTTCAGACGAAGCCCTTTCGCTGCTTCTTCAATCTCAAGGTATTGCCTGTGCAAGACGCACTGTTGCAAAATATCGAGCTGCACTTAATCTAGGAAATGCGCATCAACGAAAGAAATTTGATTTATAAATTAACTCTTGAGTTGAGGGAAATTAGCATTGATGAAGCCATTGGTGTCTGGCCTGATATTCTGATATTTGCTTTGGCGATGCCTTAAAAGACATTCTTAGCAAATGTCAGAATATCAGACCAGGCACCAATGGCTCTTTAGGCCAGCCTTAAATAAAATTAACAGTTCCACAATCTAAAAAGTCATCTAAATTCTTGCTCCTAAAAATTTGCTAAATGAGTACAATACGTATTCATTTTCAAAAGGAGACAACTATGAATCTTAAGCGCTTTTTAGCTGCTACTGCAGCTTTATTTGTATTTATTGTTCTGTTTGAATGGCTCGTTCACGGATATCTTCTAATGAACCTCTACGGAGAGACTCCTCATGTTTGGCGCACCCTGGATGAGATGAATACAAATATGCCCTTAGCAATGCTTTTTCGAGTCATTTTTGCTGCTTGGTTAACCTATATTTTCACGCAAATTTATCCTGAGGGCGGAATAGTGAATGGGGTTAGGTTCGGCCTATATTTTGGAGTGTTTATGGCTCTTTTATCTGCATCTTGGTACTTTTATCTTCCAATCTCAGCAAAATTGGGCTGGCAATGGTTTGCTTACGGAGTTTTGGAAGGTTTAATTTCCGGAATGATTCTTGGATTTATTTACAAAAAAGACGACGTTAAAACTTCTTCATGATAAGACAACAAACAAAAGAGAAGGAAAGCACTCCTTCTCTTTTGTTTTCTTACTCTCTATCTTTAAAACTAAAGAGTTTCTTAAGGGCATGAAGACTTGCATCGCGACTTATGGCTGCAATGGAATCAAGCAAAGGAATCTCTTTAGGGCACACTTTTTCACAGTTTTGTGCATTGCCACAGTCACTAATTCCTCCCTCTTCCAACATAGGATCGAGCCTTTCTTTCTTTTGCATTGCTCCCGTGGGATGGTCGTTAAATAAGCGTACTTGAGAGATGATTTGGGGGCCGACAAACTTTGATGCTTTATTCATTTGAGGACAAGCCTCAATGCAGCAGCCACATGTAATGCAAGTAGATAAGGCATACATAACCTCTTGTTTTTCCTGACTAATTTTAGGGCCGGCTCCTCTATCGTAGCTTCCATCTACATCAATCCATGCATGAGCTTTCTTAAGATTTTCAAACATCGAAGTTCTGTCGACAATGAGATCGCGTACTAAGGGAAATTTGCTGAAAGGTGCTAAAAGAATGGGCTCCCCTTTAGTTTGCTCTAAAAGAGCATCGATTAAAGCTGTGCATGCCTGTCGTGGTTTGCCATTAACAAGCATAGAACATGAACCACAAACTTCTTCAAGGCACCCCGCATCCCAAACAACAGGTTCTACCTTGACCCCTTGGCGATTAATCGGCTTTCGCTGTATTTCCATAAGGGCGGAAATCACGTTTGCATAAGGAGTATGCGGCAATTCAAATTCCTCCCAATACTGGTGACCTGGCTGCCCTCGATAGATTTTAAGAATGTAGGTGTTTTTCATAGAACTCCTTTTAAAAACTTAGTTCTAGGAACCCGTAACTGGACATTCCGATGCCGAATCACGTGCTTCTTTCACTGCTACCGCAGCTCTATTGTTTAAATTAACTTTACCCCACGTTATCGAGTAGGTGGGGCCCGAAGGCCCCGACCTCTCACAGAACCGTACGTACGGGTCCGTATACGGCTCTTCATGCTAACTTCACCCACTTTTCTGTGGAGAACCAGTGTTCCAGTCCGAGCTTGG
>JACCRY010000055.1 GCA_013813265.1 Parachlamydiaceae bacterium | reverse complement strand
GCGAAAGTTGCAGCTGATGTAATTCTTGACGACGTCGTAGCTATAGCTACGACCGAGAAGAGAAGTGCGTCAGATGCAACTTTTCAGCCAACTGAAGCATCTTTCCAATTTTTTCACAGCCTCGCAGTAAGTAGCAAAATAAACTCTCTGTTGGTTCCTGCAGCACGCTACATAAATTTCTGACCTTCGCTAATTACAAGAGATCAACCTCAAAATTCAATATTTACAGTGTACCAAGCTTCTTTTTTATAACCAGATAATGCATTCCTAAAACAGTCCAAGCATTTTCATCTTCCAAATATTCTTTTAACTCATTATATGCCTTATCAAGATCTATTTGAACATGATATGTTCGGTGCAGTAAAGCCAAAAACAAAAGATTGTGATTAAAGTAAAGTTTTCTAGATTGCTCCCCTTCTAGACGAGTATTTTCATGCAAAAACTTTCCTGTTACATCTAAGTTGCTAGATACAATTTCATACAAATCACTGAGATGAGATTGTTCATTTTCTAACATTTGTAACATCTCAAGAGTAATTTTACGATTTCCTATCCCCTTATTACGTTGAGATTCAGCAACAAGTTTCAAGGCTACATCAATTGTGGTAATAGGATGCGAAGTTTTTTTAGCTGAATCACAAGAATCTATTATAAGAACATATCCATTTGATTGAAGATAATGCCAAGTGTTTTGCAAAGCTAACAAAGGATTTTTAAGATGCTGTAAAGTTAAGCGAAATAATACTCCTTCGAAGGAATTAACCAATTGCTCGTTGAAAATTTCAGCATCGCCTTCTGTAAATACTATTCTATCTCTTGCATAACGCTCATTTGCATGTTTTACTGACAATGAAACCTTTTCCACTCCGTAAAAAGTTTTTTCTGGAAAATGGTCTGCTAACGTAGAAAGATATGCTCCATTTCCGCTTCCAATTTCTAGAATACTTTTAACGTCTTTCCACCAACCTTGGTTAGCAATCCACTGAAATTCAGGCTCAAAAAAAAGTTCAGCTTGACCTTCAAGAAAAGCATCCCACAACTCTTCATTCGTCGCTTTTTCCAATCGTTCCAAACATATTGCTTTATCATATTTGATAAGGTTTTTTAAAGATTCTTCTGAAGCTAACGGAGATACTGATAGGGTTAAAAAACACATAAGGGTCCTCAATCTCTTCATATGCGCTCTGCCTCATTAACTGCTTTGCTTTTGGACACGATGCTATAGGCTTTCCGGTTAGCGCTAAGGTGCTTAGCCTGCTCGGCATCGGAATGCCCAGTTACAGGCAGCTAAGAGCCTAACTAACTTGAGGCCAAATCCATTTACCAGAAAGGTGTTACTGCTTTGTATATACGAATAATCAAGTCAACAACATCCTTTGGAAGTACAATCTCATAATTTTTATGCCCTACCACTAATGGCATGCACTTTTCCCATGTCACTTTATTTGAAATTGAGATGAGACTATTGACTTGTACTTCATTTAATCTGTATAAATTTGGTCTTACCTCTGGTTTTGGAAATCCATTATATCGTTCTGAAATTGCTTTAAAATATTCTTTGTTTTCATGGAGCCAATGTTCTATTTTTGCCCCATTTTTTAAAAGAAGCTCAATTAGAGCATCATTTGCTGTGAGAGAAGCTAAATAAAGTGCAGTGCTATATTTGAAAATAGCAATTTGATTGAATGAGCAATGTTCTACTACCGACAAATTAACATTTGCTCCATTTTCAATTAATAAATCTGCCATTTCAAGTGCAATTTTTTGATCTTGGTAACAACAGGCCCATATCAATGGTGTTAGTCCATTTGCATCTTCTAAATCAATAAGTTCGGGAGCAGCCTTGATTAAGGCTTTTAGCAAATCAATATTCCCTTTGTAAGCTGCTACTGTAAAGGCATTCATTGCAATTCCATCAGAAATTCTATCAGATGCATGATGTAATTGAAAATTAGGAAAATGTTTTTCACATAATGTGAAAAATTTATTTGGCCTTGTATCAGTCTTGATGATATCTATTGGTGTAGGTGTTTTTACAAATATACCATTAAGCTTCTTATCTCTAGCCTGGATTTCTTTAGAATTATTCACCATAGCAGTTGTTAAATAAGTAGGAACTAACCGATCTTGTTTATCTTTTAAAACAGAAAAGGCCGGTCTATAGTCGGTAATAATCTTTGGCTCAACTTCCCTAGGCTGAATTGAAGATCGAGTTGGTTGATAATTTTTGGCACATTCTAGATCTCCCAATTTTAACTGTATTTCTTGAGACTGATTGATCTGCTCTTTAAATAGAGAAGTATAGGCAATATCAGCAGAAATCAAAGCAATTCCAAATACAGAACCAATTTCAAGAATTCCTCGAAATATGTGGCCATTAAGACTGCCATCTTGATTTATTTCTTCGCTATTAAGCGCAAAAATTATACGAGCAATACCACTTACAATCGATGCAACAGGTATATATCCAATTATATTCATAATATTTTTTGTTATATTATGAACATCGAGATCTCCAAGTGAATCTGTCCAAGAAGAGTAGGTGAAGGCGGCTTTTGAAGTATCTAAAATGTTCATTAATCCCTCTTAGTTAACTTTTTTAAGTATATAAACATTATTATATCAAATATCCAATTTAACTTAAACTATAATTTATTAAAAACAAAAAATATTCATAAATTTCCGTAATTGTTGGCTATAGATAGTTATAAATATCCATTCTGTTGAGTTTACCTTAAAGCTATCACAAGGCAAAAATAGCCTCTTTCCTACTCCCGCAGCTCTGCCGTTTAATTAGCCTTGACCCCACGTCCGTGTAGGCCTACCGGCCCTTTTTAAAGAAAACAAATGTCTCAACATTCTTTAAAAAATTATGAATCGTCTCAAAATACACTTCTGAATCATCAAAAAAAGCGCAGTGACTTCCGTTTTCACAAATTTTTGCTCTCGAATTTGGGATTAACAATTTCATTTTTTCTAAGTCATTTGGATCTATTGCATCGTATCGACCACATATTAAGAGCGCAGGAATAGTAATTTTTGAAAGATCAGCCCATCGATTCCAGTGTTTAGAATTACCTGTAATAATATATGCGTTTGGGCCTTGAATTACATTGTAAACTTGGGTATTTAAATGACGAAATGTTCGTAAGAGGGAATCTGGCCATGGTTTTAACCGACATAGATATCTAGAATAAACTTCATCCATTAAAAGTTTTTCATAGTTTGGGTTGTGAATATCGCCAGCTTCTTCATATGATTTTAAACTGTCCCTTATGGATGTAGGCAGGTTTGAAATTAAATGATTAAAATGTGTGACATAAGAATCTGCACTCCCAGTAATTCCCGCAAGGATAACTCCTTTTAAATGAGTTTGATACTTTAACGAATATTCAATGGCTAATACGCCTCCCCAAGAAAATCCGTAAAGATAAAAATCATCGAGCTTGAGTCCTTTTCTGACCTGTTCTATCTCTTCACAAAAACGATCAATCGTCCATAGAGAAGGGTCGTCAGGTTGATCGGAATGGTATGAACCTAATTGATCATAAAAAATTAACTGGAATTGATCCTTTGGAAAATAATTCTCCATACACTCAAAGTATTCATGCGTGTCTCCGGGTCCTCCATGCAATGTAAGTATTTTTATCGGCCCATTCCCTACACGTTTTGTCCAAACTTTATAGCCATTATCTAAATGAACAAACTCTGCTCCATTTAATTTAGCTGCCTTTAAATCTTCGTCAGTTTCCTCTGCAAATGCAAAATATCCAAAAAATAACGCTATGAATACCAATAAGGGTATCTTTAAAAGATTAAACATGGTCAGACTCTTCTCTTTGTAATTGTTATTCAAGTCAGGCACGCTTAGCATAGATTTCTTGCCAATGAATGATTTTTCCAGAATCATCGAATTTTAAAAGCATGATTGCATCAAAAACTTCTTTTTTTCCATCCAGGCGCTTAACAGTAGCTACTAACGGCATGAAAATCGAAGATCCCACTTTATAATATTCTTGGACGTCATAAGTAATCGAGTCTATAGGTGCTCGAAATTTATTAAGAAATTCATAGTAGCTTTGATGATCAGCATGATATTCTCTACCATTGGCTACCACTAAAAATTTTGGTGCAAATAATTCATTAAGATCTTCAATTTTTAAATTCGAATGTTTAGTAAGTTTTTGTTTATTCCACTCCAACAAGTATTTTGCCCTGTCTATGAAAAAAGTCGGGTCTATATTCCTGCTTAAAAGTACTCCTCCACCAGAACATCCAGAAATGACCACATCGTTTTCTTTAGTCATTGGAAATGCCCCCTCACATAAATAATCATCGACTTGGTTGCCAAAGACGGTTAAATTTATAGATAAACAACTTAATAAGGTTAACATTTTTTTTAATTTCATTTTCTTCCTCCAATTCTAAAAAAAATTACTTTGAATTCTTCTCAGAAGTCTTTTGCGACATCCCTAAATCTAATCAAAAATACACATTTCTTTCCATGGATATTTAAACGCATCATGTTCAACGAAAATTTTCAACTCAACCTGGCCCAAACCGACAATTTAATTGACATGACGTACTGGGTTTTCTTACAATCTTTTTGATCAATTAGCACATCTGCATATCGGTTTTTCTTAACAATTTTAATCATGTGGTTTAGTTCAGTTAATCTTGCGTGGTGAAACGAACTGAGGAATCTCTTGAATGACAACTGAACCTATCCAAATCATTTACCTAAATGGGCCATCGAGCAGCGGGAAGACAACTCTTGCAAATGCATTACAACATGAATTTGAAGAGCCATTTCTACATGTTGGGATTGATAAGATTATTGGATGGATGCCAGAAAAATTAAACGATTGGACTGGCGGAGAAGCTCCAATTGGGTATAGCTGGAAAAAAAGTGAGGATGAATTTGGCCATCCTATTCAAGAGCTAAAAGTGGGGCCGTTTGCTCAAAAAATAAGCAAAACATTCCAAGAAGTCGTACTTTCACTTGCTAAAATGAATCATCACATTATAATTGATGACGTTTCTTTCGGCAAACAGCAACTTGACGATTGGAAGAAAACTTTAAAAGACATTCATGTCTTATGGGTTGGAGTAAATGCTCCTCTCACTGTTTTAGAGCAGAGAGAAAAAGATCGAGGGAATCGAATCTTGGGATCGGCAAGAGGCCAGTTTTATAAAGTGCACGTGGATGCAACTTATGATCTTGAAATAGATACGCATCAAGCCAGCTTGAAGGAAAATGTAGAAAAAATTAAGTTTTTCACTCAAAAGGTTGATACGAAAAGTAAAAGTCCCCAAGTGATATTAAAAACAAACCGGCTTATTCTTCGCCTTCCTCTTGAGAGGGATAGTATCAAATTTAAGTCTTTTCATGAACGAAATATGGAGCATTTATCTCCATGGAAATCCACAACAGCTGAATCAAAAAAAGATCATAAAACTCTACTTTTGGATTGGGGGCAAGAATTTGAAGAAGACAAGGCTATTCGATTTTTATTATTTCTAAAGGACAATCCTGAAAGTGAGATAATTGGTTTTTGCAACTTTTCTCAAATTTTTCGAGGCCCATTTCAAGCCTGTTATTTAGGATATCAGATCGATAAGAACTTTGAAGGAAAAGGACTTATGTCAGAAGCTGTAGCAAAGGCCATTGAATATATGTTTGAGGAGCAAAAACTTCATCGGATCATGGCTTGTTATATGCCTTCCAACAAAAAAAGCGCGCGATTACTTCAAAAATTAGGATTTGTCGTTGAGGGACATGCTAAAAAATATCTACTTATCAACGGACAATGGGAAGATCATATCTTAACCTCATTAACAAACGATAAATAAAATACTCACGAGATTATCAAATCAGGTCAGGAAACGATTTTTCAGAGCTTTTCTACTTAAAAGAGTAACAAATAAAACCTTAATTATAATCGGATTGTATAAACTGTAAAAATAGCTATGATTTATTTCTTTCTCATTCTCCAATGCATTTTATTCTTCTTCATGGCCTTCCATGATTGGGTTGATGTCCCTCCATTTACTAATCTTGAAGCATTGAGGAAAGCTCACTCATTCAAATTTCGGCTAATCGGATCTTTCATTAATGCAAGCCTTATACTCACCCCAATCCTTGTAACCTTGCTCTACATAGCATCTGTATTGCCTTTTTGGGCTCGGATCCTTTTTATTCTAATTTATGGATTGATCACAGTTGGAACAATTACTGCATGGTGGATTCCTTATTTTGGAGGAAGCTATTGGATGCATGGGAGTAAAGCTGGTTTTGAAGAATATCGTGATACACATTCTTTTCTCCCTCAAAGGGAAAACAATGTTATTCCAAATACTCTCCACGTTATTTTACATCTCCAAGTATGGATGTGCTTTGGATTGTCAATATATTGGCTTTCTAACGGGGGATGGAGCTGATGTATGCAACATGCGTCATTTCCTTATTAGATGAGTTCTGAAATCCATACAAAATTTGAATGATCGTAGGATTTAAAATCATGCTTTTTTATATCGATTCAATTCTGGCGTGGGCAAAAAGCGAAAAATCTATTCGCGTTCTAATGTTAGTGGGATCCCGCGCAACAGATAAGCCTATCAATCAGTTATCTGATTATGACTTGGCTATTTTTTCAATAGAAGATTGCAAATACATTCACGACGACCAGTGGCTATCAAAGATCGGAAAGGTTTGGGCATGTGTTCATGAAAGAATTTATCGGGAAAATAGAGAGGTTCCTACCCGTCTTGTGATATTTGAAGGAGGATCCAAAGTTGATTTCACCTTTTTCTCTCTAGCTAAACTTAAAGAAATTATAAACGGATCTTTGCTCCCTCCTGAATATGATATGGGATATAAAATACTTCTCGACAAAGATGCACTCACCGTTAACATGCCCAAACCGCGTTTT
Source organism: Parachlamydiaceae bacterium (assembly GCA_013813265.1). GTDB lineage: Bacteria > Chlamydiota > Chlamydiia > Chlamydiales > Parachlamydiaceae > JACCRY01. Next base: position 1,589 of record JACCRY010000055.1, on the reverse strand, counting down.
AAAGGTTTTAGTATTAAAAAACCCTCTGAAGCACACTTTGTAAATGTTATCAATGAGTTCTGGTTTGAAGCTTATCATGTTGCCGTATATCTTAAACGTGGGGATTTATGGTCGGCAAAGGCTAGAACAAATGGAATTCACTACAATTTTCTTTTGAAAATGATCGAATGGAATGAACTTTCCAAACATGACTGGAATTACTGTATCCCCCCTATGGGCAAATGGATACAATCGTGGGTTTGTGAAAGCACTCAGGATGCGCTTTATGGATTATTTGGACATTTTGATACGGAAGATAGCTGGAAAGCCCTGCTGAATACAATAGGACTCTTTCGTAATCTTGCTAAGGAATCTGCTCAAATACTTGGCTTTAGCTATGCTGAAGATGTAGATAACAACATTTCAAAGTTTATTTTAAAGTTGCATGACAAATAATAACCAAGTAATCATCATTTGGATCCTTTCCTTCTATTTGTTTTCTTCCGACTGCAAGTGCTGACGCTGCCATTTATATTGTTAACTTTTACGATGAATTTACCAAGCTCCCATGCCAACCTTCTCATCTTTCGCATTTTTCACCGCCTGTTGTAGACATCGAATCCTATCTTTTAGAAAAAGATGCAATATATGTAGGCGGTGGTAACACCAAAAATATGCTTGCTTTATGGAAGGAATGGGGTGTTGATAAAATTCTACAAAAGGCGCTTAAAAAAGGGGCCGTTCTTGGAGGCATTAGTGCTGGCATGAACTGTTGGTATGAGGAATGCGTGACAGATTCTTTTTATGGAGAACTAACAGAGTTGAAAGGGCTAGTACACTGTAAGCAAAGTCCGTACCCATCAAACTTCGCCAAAGTACCCGGGGTTGAAGGCTCAAAAGTGATCCCATATGTAGATATTGGGTCACTTTAGAGACTTCAACCGCGAGTGCTTTCGCGGAGTTTGATGAGGACGGGCTTTGCTTACAGTGTACTAGGTATACTTAAAGGTAGTGCATGTCCTCATTATAATGGGGAAGAAAAAAGACGTCCCTCCTACCACGCACTTATACTGAGTGGCAAGATGAGCGGTGGAATAGCAATCGATGATAATGCTGCTGTCCATTACGTCGACGGAGAAATCAAGCAAGTGGTCACGACAAAACAAACTAGCGCTTACCATGTTATGATCGAGAATGGAAAAATTATTGAAAATCGGCAAGACGCAATAAGGTTAGAATAAAAACATCCGTCAAGGAGACTGTAGATAAATTTTGTTGTGTAAGGCACTTTTTACTGTTATCATACTGCTATAGTTTAAACTAGAATTTTACATAAACTCTCCTCTTCATTCTACACTTATTGAAGTGTTTTCTGGAGGCACATGCCAGAAAGATGGTATCATATATGCCTCTAAGGTAATTTGTGGACGAGGTATATGCTTCTCCCACCGACTACCGCGGCTCAACTACTGATCACATCACGTACCATCGAGTAGGTGGGGCCCGAAGGCCCCGACCTCTCACAGAACCGTACGTACGGGTCCGTATACGGCTCTTCATGCTAACTTCACCCACTTTTCTGTGGAGAACCAGTGTTCCAGTCCGAGCTT
>JACCRY010000050.1 GCA_013813265.1 Parachlamydiaceae bacterium | reverse complement strand
ATTATAGGAAAAGAGATTAAAATGCTAAGATAAAGATAGTCACTTATTTATAGGAGGAATGTCTATGTCAACATTAGCAACTGTACTTCTCGGCCTAGTTGCCTTTCTTGCAATTATAGCATTATGGGGCGTTGCCATCTACAACAAGCTGGTAGCTCTTCGCAACCAAGTCAAAAACGCTTGGGGACAGATAGATGTCCAATTACAGCGTCGCTATGACCTTATTCCAAATTTGGTAGAAACTGTAAAAGGGTACATGAATTTTGAACGAAGCACACTTGAAGCTGTCATTCAAGCCCGTAATCAAGCTTCAAATGCACGCGAATCTATCATAAAAGCCGGAGGCCCTGTCGATACAGCTTCGATGAAAGAACTCATGGTCGCTGAAGGCACCTTAAAAGGAGCTATGACAAACCTCTTTGCACTTGCAGAAAACTATCCACAGCTACGCGCAACTGAAAACATGAAACAACTTCAAGAAGAACTAAGCTCTACAGAAAATAAGATCAGTTTTTCCAGACAAGCCTATAATGATCAGGTATTAGCCTACAATAACGCTCAGCAAGAAATTCCTGCAGTATTTTTTGCATCAGCACTGGGTCATCACCCTGCAGATTTATTTGTCATTGATGAGCCTGAAGCCAAAAAAGCGATCAAAGTCAGTTTTTAGGCTATAATACAGAGGAGTTGCGCTATGGCGATGAATTTCTGGGCGGCACAAAAACGGGCTCGTTCAAAAACGACCCTATATCTTGTTTTATTTATTGTCCTAACCCTGGCAGTTGCAAGCGCAGCTGAGTTCATGATGCGTGGTTTTGCCGGCAGCGATTATTCCCCCCCATTCCCATTTGTTGGCCTTCTTTTTTCAGCTATCACTTTTTTAACAGCTGGAATTCAATACGGGCAATTTAGTTTGTATGGGGGATCCTATGTTGCAGAAGCAGTTGGAGCCCAACAGGTGGACCCATCGACAAAAAACCCGAATGAGCGAAGACTTTTAAACATCGTTCAAGAAATTGCGATTGCTTCTTCCCTTCCAGTCCCTCCTGTTTATATTCTAAGGACAAAGCAAATCAATGCCTTTGCTGCAGGTCTTACAAAGGACAATGCAGCCATTGCTGTTACTGAAGGGACTCTTTTGCGTTTGAATCGCGATGAGTTACAGGGAGTGATAGCTCATGAATTTGGGCATATATATAATGGGGATATGAAAATAAGCATGCGTCTTGCAGCTATGTGTATGGGTTTCTTTTTTGTTTTATATATTGCGATGAGGTTACTGCAATTTTCAGATTTAAGAGGTCGCGACGATCGTGAAGGTAAAGGTAATTCGGTGATGCTTGCAGCGCTTGTGCTGATGATTGCAGGAGCCTTTACTTATCTCTTTGGATCAATTCTTAAAGCTGCTGTCAGCCGAGAACGCGAATATTTAGCGGATGCGTGTGCTGTACAGTTTACACGTAATCCTGACGGCATTGCTAACGCCCTTCGTAAAATCGCTAGTGCATCAGAATCTGATACGATGCCTAAAGAAGGGATGTCCTTTTCTCATCTTTATTTTGACGACAGAGCAGGATTTAGTTCAATCTTTGCAACACACCCGCCCTTAAAAAACCGCATTGAAGCGATTGAAGGGCGTGTTTACCTTCCGGAAGAGTGGAAAGAAGGCTTGCCACCTGCTTCTGGCAGATAACAATTCATCTTAGTTCCGAAAGTCAAAATTTATGTAGCCTGCTGCTCGCAGGCTGTGAAAAAATTCGAAATAATGCAGCAGTTAGGCGAAAGTTGCAGCTGATGTAATTCTTGACGACGTCGTAGCTATAGCTACGACCGAGAAGAGAAGTGCGTCAGATGCAACTTTTCAGCCAACTGAAGCATCTTTCCGATTTTTTCACAGCCTCGCAGAGACGCAAAGAGATCTGCAGAGACTAAGGGTTCCTTAGGAAAAATAATGGGAACGGGTCAACGCAAACTTGGTTTAAGCCACAATCCGATCATGTCTCTGCGGCTTGACTTTGTTGTTTCTTTGCGTCTTTGCAACTTTGCGCCTTTGCGTTGAATCTGTGCTAAGCCTCCATGCTGCAAAACTAAATCTACCACCCCGAAATTATCTATGCTAAAAATTGCACTCTTTCCAAATTTTTCAAAGAATCAAGCCAAAGAAACTGCGATTGATGTTGCAAATTTCCTTAGATCAAAAAAAGTCGAGCTCTTCGCCGACGATGCAATCTCTGAAACTCTCCAAATTACTCCTCTTTCCGAAGTCAACCCTAAATCAATCGACTTTATGATCACACTTGGAGGGGATGGAACCCTCCTACAAGCTATCCACCGGCACCCTTCTTTAGATGTTCCTATCATGGCCATCAATATGGGAGGGCTAGGTTTTATGGCTGATATCCCTTTGGACGAAATCTACCCAAGCCTCGAAGACCTCCTGAATGGAAATTACACAATAAAAAATCGAATTATGATGGAAGGATATTCTGACAATAATCAGCAATGCTTGGCTGTTAATGAAGTCAGTATTCATCGAACAAATAATCCTTGTATAATTGACCTTGCAATCTATGTAGACGGCCTTTACTTAAATACTTTTTCCGCGGACGGCATTATTGTCTCTACCCCAAGCGGCTCTACAGCCTACTCTCTTGCGGCTGGAGGACCTATTTTAACACCCGAAGTGGAAGCATTTGTCTTGACTCCGATCTGCCCACATACCATTTCCAATAGGCCTATTGTTTTAATGCCGCATGAGAGCATCAAAATCCAATATTTGATCGATCATGATGCTACGAATCAAGGCGATATAGAAATTAGCTGCGATGGTCAGCAGAGCTTCAAACTCTCACCTAATGATATCTATTCAATCGTACTCTCCAAACGGCTTTTTAAACTTGTTTGCCTCCCCCATCACAACTATTTTTTAACTCTTCGCGAAAAACTAGGTTGGAGAGGACAGACACCTTTCTAGCAGTTGAGCACAAGTAACTCTACCTAAGTCATTTACAGAAAAATTTTAAAAAAAATCCCCGAATACTAAAAATTCTACTAGCGATTTTATCTCAAGATGAGTATCTAAAAGAGATAAAGCGCTCTCTGCCTAACAAGTTCTGGTTTGCTAAACTCAGCAAAAGGAAAAGTTAAAGCAAAGAAAGCAAAAGTTGCAATTTTTCTTAAACGTTAACTTTAGGAGTCTATATGAAAAGCCGTTTATTTGCCTCTATGGCAGTTTTGTTTGTAGCTGCTGGATTTATTTCAAGCTGCTGCTCAAATAACGATTGTTGCGATCCATGCCCACCACGTGCATGCAGACCAGTTTGCTGCCCTAAGCCAACATATTGCCCACAACCTTGCCCTCCTCCTTGCGCTCCTTGCCCTCCACGTTGTGAGCCAATGTGCTACTAAGATCAGCATGAAGCCGCAAGGCTTTGGTAACTGTGGAGCAAGCTCCTTAAAAGAGAGCTTGCTCCAATCAAAAATGGCCTGTTGGTCCGATTTGAACGACAACTACAAAACTCTAAAAACTGACTGAATCATGAAGTGTCTACAATTTTTAATATGTTCCCTCCTCCTTGTTAATGTCTTCTCAGGCTGTACGTCAGCTTGCAGTTCAGACCCATGTGCTCCAAATTATGGTGGCGGTCGAATTTATACTTCAGCAGATCCTTATTGTTATTGCCCTTCTTGCCCAAGACGCTGCTGTTGCTGCAAGCCTCGCTGCTGTTTAAAGTCAAACGGAGGCGGATATCACCCAGTCTACTAAACAAATACCATTTTTTTACCACAAAGATTTCAGAGTCAGTAAAAGAATTCTGTGATTTTTGTGGAAAAAAAAACCGAATTCAAAGATAACAAAATGACAACACAAAGGAGTCGTTAATGAAAAAACAACTAGGACTACTGACCTCGTTGCTTTTTGTCGCGCTGTCAGCCCTGACTTTTACAGGCTGTGCGGACAAAAACTGCTGTGATGACCCATGCGAGACTACATGCCAGCCGGTATGCGAGCCTGAATCCCCTCCTATGCGCCAAATGGAGTGTGCACCTGAATGTCCTCCTCCTTGCGCACCAATTTGCAGACCATGCCCGCCTATTTGCGCGCCAGTGTGCCCTCCGCCTTGCGCACCAGTTTGCAGACCAGTTTGTCCACCAGTGTGCCCTCCACCATGTGCACCAGTATGCAGACCACCTTGCCCTCCTCCATGTGAACCTGTTTGCAGGCCACTAGTGAAGTGCCAACATCCATCGAGCAATGAACTTTGCTGCGAAGATGGAATTACTGTAACAGCTAGCAATCCTCCAATGTGCATGCTTGGTGATCAATATCCGCTGAAGTTTAACATCAAGGCTTGCCGCGATGTTTGCGATGTAGTTATTAAAGCTCACCTTCCAGAAGGTGTATCTTTTGTACGCAGCCAACCTGAAGCGCGCGTTGAAGGACGTGACATCACATGGCTGATCGGACCTATGAGCCAAGGCGAGTGCCGCCCGGCACAAGTTTGGCTACAGTGCAATTGCGAAGGCGAACTTTGCGCATGTTTCTGTGCTACAGCGACACCCGTAAGATTTTGCTCTCTTCTCTGCGCGCACCCAGTTCTTTCCTGCGAAAAGAGTGGCCCTTGTGAAGTCTGCCCTGGTGACCCAGTGCACTACTGTATCTCAGTAACTAATCGTGGAAGCTGTGCTGCTGAAGAAGTTCTTATTACAGATAACGTACCTCCAGGTCTAGAGCATGCTAGCGGCCTACGTACACTTACTTTCAAGCTTGGATCTTTAGAGCCTTGCCAAACAAAGAAAGTCAACGTTTGTTTCACAGCAGTTCAGCGTGGTAAAGTGTGCAATACAGCTGTAGTAACAGCATGTAATGCTGACTCAGTTTCTTGCCAAGCTTGCACAAACATCTGCAAAGAGTGTGTTGCGCTAACAAAAACAGGTATGAAAGAACAAGTTATCGGCAAAAATGCTGATTATCAAATCACAGTTTCAAACCCAGGCGATAAGCCTTTGACGGACGTTATTGTAACGGATATTGCTCCAAGCTCAACATCGATTGTTTCTGCTTCTGGCGCAACAGTCAATGGTAACCAAGCTGTATGGAGACTCAGAGAGCTAAAACCTGGCGAAAACGCTACATTCGCTCTTACGTTGACAACCTGCACACCAGGATGCTTTACTAACCGCGTTAATGTGACTAACTGCCAAGGCTGCTGTGCTAATGCAGAATTCACAACACGTTGGAGAGGACGTCCAGCGCTTCATGTTTGCTCAAGCGTCACAGAGAATCCACTCTGCGTTGGTGAGACAACAAGTGTTTGCGTAACAGTCGTGAACCAAGGTTCAGAAGCTGACAGCAACGTGAGAGTAAGCCTTAACTTCCCTGCAGGTGTTGTACCGATGGCAGTTACTGGAGATGCTCAAGGAGCTATTAACGGATCAAACGTTACATTTACTCCTTACAACAACTTAGGACCAAGACAAACACTCCGTTATAGAGTGGATGCCCGTGCTAAGGATTCAGGCGATGCGCGTGTTGGGGTTGAAGTCTCATCAGATTCAATTAGAACACCAATTACTGAACAAGAGAGCATTATCGTAAACTAAGCCTAAGTTTAACTTAAGCTTTTATAAAGGCGGGCTTCACGCAAGTGAAGCCCGCTTTTTTTATTGGGATGGACTTTTTGCTAAGAATAATGTTTTATTTTTTCTACAACAGAGAGACCAGAGG